>JBKPQV010000239.1:0-4342 GCA_046734235.1 Acidobacteriota bacterium | reverse complement strand
CGCGTGGTAAACGTTTACCAGGTCCTGGGAGGCGAGTTCGATCGTCAGGTTGAAGGTAGCACGTCTCTGCTTTCTTATCCTGAATACTTGAACTATCGAGATCATGTGGCTGGCATTTCCGGTCTGGCTTCCTCAGCGGATGTACGACTATCTCTGGGCAGCAACAATGTTGAGAGAATCAAGGGCCTGATGGTCACGGACAATTACTTTTCTCTTCTCGGAGGCGGCAGCGCTGCGGGCCGCACTTTTTTCGACAAGGAATGTCAGACGCCACTTCAATGTCCGGTCACCGTGCTTAGTTACGGTTTTTGGCAGCGAAGATTTGGATCTGATCCGAGTGTTGTGGGCACTTCACTCATGCTTAATCGACAGCGCTTCACGGTAATAGGAGTTGCGGCGCGAGACTTTCACGGCGCCGAAATGAACGTGCCCGATGTTTGGGTTCCATTGATGATGCAACCGGCCTTGATGCCAGATAACAAGTTTCTCGAGCTTCCCAACTGTAGCTGGCTAAGCGTGATTGGACGGTTGAAAGACGGCATCTCGCCGCAGCAGGTCCAGGCAGAGATGCAGCTTGTCGCATCACAGATGGATTTCGAGTATCCCGGACGAAAGACAACGATCAATGTGGCGGCAGGCTCATATCTCAACTCTCCTGAAGTTCGCAGCGAAGGATTACCCTTCGCAATCCTAATAATGGCAGTGGTTGGTTTGGTCCTATTAATCGCGTGCGCGAACGTGTCGAACCTGATGCTTGCGCGGGCGGCCGCGCGTCGAAAAGAGATTGCTGTGCGGCTCGCGCTTGGAGCGAGTCGCTGGCGATTGGTCAGACTTCTACTAACGGAAAGCGTGTTACTCGCAGTCCTCGGTGGCGTCGCCGGGTTAGCTCTATCAATCGCCTTACCACCGATCTTATTGAGGATCATTCCTGAGGCTGGTCTCGATATCGACTTCAAGCCCAATGCAACCGTCTTTGCTTACATGTTTTTGATCTCTCTGATCACTGGTGTCGTATTCGGCCTGGCACCCGCAATCGAGTCAACGAAAACTGAGTTAACCTCAGCGCTTAAGTCGCTCAGACAAACGCGCATGGCTTTGCCGCGCTTGCGCAATCTGCTTGTGATTGGTCAGGTGGCAGTTTCGCTCGTGCTTCTGATTGGAGCAGGTTTATTGGTCAGCGTCTTGCTAAGGGCTCAATCCACTGACGTCGGGTTTGATCAGAAGAACCTAATGGTTGTGTCGATGGATCTGACCGAGGGTTTTGACCAAACACGTGCTGCGACATTCTATCGGCAACTCTCCGAACGCTTGAAAACTTTGCCGGGAATCAGATCAGTGAGTGTTGCGGAAGTGGTGCCTTTTTCAGGGCGTCGCGATGTGCCCATCGAAGTCGAGGGTTACGGATCATCAGTCGGCGTAGGCGAGAACGTCGTGTCTCATGAATACTTTCAAACGCTTGGCGTTCCGCTCCGTCGCGGTCGCGAGTTTACTGAAGAAGATGCTCGTAGTGGTCAATCAGCGACGATCATCAGTGAGGCGATGGCCAATCGTTTCTGGCCTGGAGTCGATCCTATAGGCAAAGGCTTCAAAGATGGCGATGGCACTCCGCGCGAGATTATTGGCGTTGTCGCCGACATAAGCAGTAGACAGATTGGAAGGATCGATGGCCCCGTTTACTACACGCCAGCCGCTCTAGCAAAGTTAGCTGGTCATAGTTTTCTCGTGCGAACAAATGAGAATCAACGTGGTGTGGCAAGCGCCGTCAGAGAAGTGATGCTTTCTTTAGACAAAGATGTGACTGTTTCAGTTGAGCCGTTGCAGGAAAACGTTCGGCGTATGTTGGAACCGGCACGAATGGGCGCGTGGTTTTCCGGAGCAGTTAGCTTGCTGGCATTGCTGATTGCGGCGACTGGTATATACGGCATGCTGTCCTATCACATCGTCGAACGCACGAGCGAGATCGGCATTCGGATGGCCCTCGGTGCCCAGCAACGCAATGTCCTGGTTTTGATAGTGAGCGATGGAATGAAGCTCGCGGGAATCGGCACAGCGATCGGTCTGGTTGGCGCGGTTGTGCTTACAAAGTTAATGTCGTCGATGTTATTCGGCATCGTTGGGACAGATGTATTGACGTTTGCAGTTGTGTCAATTGGAGCACTCGCAGTTGCGTTACTTGCCTGCTATATACCCGCCCGACGTGCAACAAAAGTCGAGCCGATGGTTGCGTTACGTAACGAATGAACGGCTGCCCATGTTTTCCTTTCAACGGCCAGGCGTCGACAGGATTACATGACCTGACATGATTAAGACTGAGTCGCGCGGATGAAAGCTGAAGTAAAGTGGAGCGAGGCTCAGCGGTAGCGTTAAAACCGGCTTTACTACTATGGCAGCCATACATGTGATACGGCTGCTGTGGAATACGACCTCAAATCATCTCCACTATCGTCACGTGGCAAGTACAGAGCAACGCTTGCCTGGCTGTTGCTTGCGATAGTTTCATACGGTGCGCTTTTCGAGATCGTGCACAGTCACGGTCCAGCCCAGGGTCTTACATTAACAAGCTGCGAAGTTTCGGCATGGGCTTGGATGAAGCAGTCATTACTGGCGCGAGTGTGCGCCTGCGCGCGGAGTTGTTAAGTGCACTGATCGGGAGTATCAGTTTCATACCGTTCATCATTTCGTCAGGGACCGGTGCCGAGATCGAAAAGCCTCTTGCTATCGTAGTCGTTGGTGGGTTGGTGACGCGGCCGATCAAGATCGTGATCCTGCCTATGGTCTATCAGTGGGTGGAGAGCCGGGCTGCCCGACGAAAGACTGCGTCAATTAGCGAACCTCCGGAACCACCGGTCGAAGAGGCTGAGTGACGCGTCTAAACTGTGGCTCGTGGTCGTTGTATACCTTCTATTCTCAGCCTGGAAGAATTTGTAAAGAGATGGTGGCACAGAACTCCATGAGGAGATACCACCTGCTTTAGCAGCGTGGAGTTTCAACTTCGCGCTATGACTAGTGAAACGCGATCATTAGCGAAAAATTGAAACTCCACGCTGCTAAGCAGGTGGTATAACCGTCGCTCAGAATCACCACCCCTAGCGAGAAACTGATACTCCACGCTGCTAAAGCAGGTGGTATCTATTCTATCGCTCAGAAGCACCACCCCTAGCGAGAAACTGATACTCCACGCTGCTAAAGCAGGTGGTATCTAACCGTCGCTCAGAAGCACCACCCCTACCGAGAAACTCATACTCTACGCCGCTAAAGGCAGGTGGTATCTAGCGATTCCGCGATGATTTTCGTTTTTCGACTAACACAAGAAGAAGCGGAATCTTGAGCTCGCAATTTGCGACCTCAAAACGGGTAGAGGCGGCGGCGGTTCGAAGCCTTACGTCTTTAGACCAAGGTGTTGCGATATTGTCTAGCGTTCTGAATGGCAAACATCCAATCGAAGTCAGGAAATTCTCCATTTATTGACTCGCACCACCGGGTTGGAAGAGGAAGTAGTCGTGAACAGCTCGGGCCACTTCAGCAATAACTCGTTCACGCTCGGCCGTCTCTTTATCAGACGACTTCACAAATACAGCAATTGCGATATGACCAGCGTTGTCTGGAAGAGTGACGATACCAACGTCGTTTGTGGTGCCGCCGATCGTGCCCGTTTTGTGTGCTACCTCCGTCCCCTTCGGAAGCATTCCCTTTAAGCGTGTATCGCCGGTGCGGCAGCGTCGCATAATGTCGAGCAAAAGTTCCGCGCTGTCTGGTTTGAGTAGATCCTTGCGATAGATTCGCGCAAGGAGCGTCACCATTGCGTCAGGCATTGCCGTGTCACGAGAATCTTTATCAAATCTAGCCGCTGCCGCTTTACTCTCTTCCGGCTTAACCGATTCAGCCAACTTCTGGAATTGAGCAGGAGACCACTCGCTTTCCGTCACCACTTGAGTGATGCCTACCCAATCGGCAATCAACCGCGCGGTGGAACGATTGACATCGATGCCGCTGATTCCGATCTCACGCATGCGGGCGGTGACCGCTTCAGGACCTCCGGCGAGACGCAGACATACATCGGTGGCGCTGTTGTCACTTATGAGCAGCATGAGTTCCATGAGGTTGCGAACCGAGAGCGCCAGCCCTGGTTTGTTGAACAGATCAGTAAGCGTCCCGCTACCCGGATGGAGGTCGTTCGGCTGCAGCTGAATCATTTGGTCGAGGTGAAGCTCACCTTTGTCGACTCGTGTCAGGAGTTGAACGGCGATGGGCACTTTGTAAGTACTAGCCATCGGAAATCGATCGCTGCCGTTGAGCGACACGCGGCGATTGGTTTCCAGGTGAATCGCCGTCACCCCAACAA
>JBKPQV010000238.1:0-5268 GCA_046734235.1 Acidobacteriota bacterium | reverse complement strand
GAGCATCACTGTGCGCTTTTCGCGTGCCCTGTGTTGGCATGCCAAATCCAATTACGGTCTTTACTGAAATCAAACTTGGCTTGTCTGTTACTGATTGCGCTTCACGAATTGCCGCTTCGATCGCTTCGAGATTATTGCCATCGTTTACTGTTAGCGTATGCCAACCATATGCTTCGAATCGTTTAGGCACGTCTTCGCTAAAGGCCAGGCTGGTAAAGCCCTCAATCGTGACGTGATTGTCGTCGTAGAGGTAAATAAGCTTACCAAGTTTAAGGTGTCCCGCGAGAGATGCCGACTCCGACGCCACTCCTTCCATCAGGTCTCCATCAGAGACAATTGCGTAGACGTAATGATCGATAATCTTTTGATCAGTCTTGTTGAATAATGCGGCCAGGTGAGCGGCTCCAATCGCCATCCCCACGCCGTTTGCAAAACCCTGACCGAGTGGGCCTGTGGTTATTTCTACGCCGGGAGTTAATCCGTACTCAGGATGGCCGGGAGTTTTTGAACCCCACTGACGGAAGTTCTTCAGTTCATCTAACGGCAGGTCGTAGCCAGTCAAATAAAGCAAAGAGTAGAGCAACATCGATCCATGACCGGCAGATAAGAGAAACCGATCACGATTTTCCCATTTCGGATTCTGAGGATTGTGGCGGAGAAACCTGGTCCACAAAACATAGGCCATAGGCGCGGCTCCCAAAGGAAGGCCGGGATGACCCGAGTTTGCTTTTTGCACGGCATCAAGTGTAAGAGCACGAATCGTGTTGATGCATAATTGATCTAATTCGGGATTTGAATTTTCTTTCGTCACTGAAGCACTCATGATTTGTCTACTCGGAAATTAGTTTTTGATAAAAGATTTCTTGCCGCGCAATCGCGTGTTGATATCGACCGTGTCGATCCAAATTTGGGGCGACAACTTTTTCGACCTCAACGGTAACGTCTTCGATGTTCCCTATTTTGCCCACCGCTTCGAGTCCAAGCAAGGCAGCACCACGAATAGATGCTTCCGGTGAGCCGCCAAACGACAATTGCTTACCTAAAACATCGGCAATTATCTGCAACCAAACTGGTGAAGAGCGAAGTGCGTTGCCGGTAGCAACGATGTGCGAGTTTGGGGCAACCTGTTCAAGAGCTTGAGAAATCAGGGCAAATCGGTACGCAATTGATTCGAGTGCGGCGCGTACAATTTCAACAGGCCGAGTCTTTTGCGTCAGACCCAGGATCGCGCCCCGTGCGTCTCCAGTCCAACCTGTGCTTCGCTCCCCTGACCAGAAAGGTAGCAGCGTCAAACCGTGGGAGTCAGGTTCCATGTCTGAAGTCTCTTCTTCGGAGTCTTCGCTAAGAACAAACGAATCCTTAAGCCAACGATACAATCCGCCGCCATCCGAAAGCGCGCCACCCACAACCACCCGCCGACTATCGATCCGGTAGGACCAGAGTGACCCCGGAAGCTGGTCTGGCGGTTTGCCTGCAAACACCACTCGCATCGCGCCAGATGTCCCGACCATTAAGGCGATTCTGTCTTTCGAACAACAACCACCTCCAACGTTGTTGGCTGCTCCATCGCCGACAATCACGCGCAGTTTGGCGTTCGACAGCGCAGGCCAACGCGACGAATATTCTTGACTCAACGGTACATCGATATGGTGTTGAATAGGTGGCAAAGTCTGTTTTGAAATGTTAAGAGCTGCCACAAAATCCCAATCCCAGTCGCAGGTTCGTTGATTGAACAGACCGGTCGCTGAAGACATCGAGATACTTGCGATCGGCGCGCCGAAAAGATGCAGGCATAGATACTCGGCAAACCCCAACCACAGGGAAGTGCGATTGAATGGTACTTTCTGGTTTTGTTGCAGCCAACGCATCTTTGCCGGCCAATAGCTCGAGTGAAATCGACAACCCGTCCGCAAATGAATCTCTGCTTCGGGAAACTCGCGACGCAATTCCTTTGCGGTCGCTGTGGCGCGCGTATCGGCCCAGGTGAGCAGTTTCGTAGTGGGGGATCCGGAAGCGTCGACGCCTAGAAGACTATGCCAAAAAGTCGAGATGGTTATGACTT
This sequence comes from Acidobacteriota bacterium, assembly GCA_046734235.1. Taxonomy (GTDB): domain Bacteria; phylum Acidobacteriota; class Blastocatellia; order Pyrinomonadales; family Pyrinomonadaceae; genus PSRF01. The sequence goes on along the minus strand of JBKPQV010000238.1, from coordinate 3,206 downwards.
CAATTCGCTGGGTTGATGGAAAGGAGGCAACTAGTTGATCAACCGCAGCAACTACCTCGGCAACCATTACGTCTGGATCGAGTTCGGTGAAGTCTGAGAGTTGGTCTGTGTTTCGCGCGATCTTTATTGCGCTAGTCTCATTGCCTGCGTCGTCAAACAACGCGGCCCTTACGCCGGATGTTCCGACATCGAGACTTAAGAGGGATTCGGGCATCCTTGGTGCTTTGTACTTGTGCTTTGTTCTTTGTGCTTTGTTCTTGGTACTTTGTTCTTATTGCTAAATATTCACACAGCCAAGTACAAAGAACAAAATACAAAACACAAAGTACCACTTAAAAACCTTCTGTTAGAATCCAAACACCAATGGAAGCTGGAACCATTAACTGTCCAATGTGTGGTGCGGCCACGTCAACCAACTCGCCTCAATGTCAGTATTGTGAGGCGCAGTTGGCAACTGTAGCGTGCTCGTCGTGCTTTGCCATGATGTTTCTCGGTAGCAAGCACTGCCCGCGTTGTGGTGCTCCAGCTGATCGAAAGGCTGACGTCGAGAGTGCTGGTCGCAAATGCCCGCGCTGCCTCACGGAAATGCAAATCGCTCAAATTGGCGATTCGAAAGTGCTTGAGTGTGCTTCCTGTCTCGGCCTCTGGCTTACAAAGAATGCGTTTGAAACAATTTGTGCCGACAAGGAACAACAGAGTGCCATACTCGGTACGGCATCATTAAAGGATGTCGAAAGGACCACTCCTGACTCTAAAGTACGCTATGTACCCTGCCCGGAGTGTTCTCAACTAATGAATCGAGCGAACTTCGCGCGTTGCTCCGGCGTGATCATCGATCTTTGCAAGGCGCACGGGGTTTGGTTTGATCCAAATGAGTTGAGTCGTATCGTTGAGTTTATCCGTGCCGGTGGCCTGGAAATCTCGCGTGCCAGGGAAAAGACCGCGCTCGAAAATGAACGCCGTAAATTGCAGCAAGAGCAAATCGCTTTAGACATGCAGCGGGCACGAATGACTGACTTAGGAAATTCAGAACGCAGTACCGGAATCGCGTCCGCCGGTAGTTTGCTTAAATTGTTAATTGGTTAAGGCGTTGCTCCTGATAATCCATCAGTGTCTACCCCATCACTCCTCAAATCGATCAACCGTCTGGAAAGGCTATCACCCGTTCACTGGCTGAGCCTTGCTTTTATCTTTCACGTCCTCGTCACTGTCGTCGTTTTTCTTGTCGGGCACTTCAGACTACTACCTGGCAACATCGATGAAAACGGCTTTGCATCATTTGCCGTTGATAGCACGGTTTATCGACGAGTCATCATTGAAATGGTTGACGTGGTCAGCAACCAGGGAATCTCCGCATGGCTCAATGCTCCTGGTCCATTGCATTGCCGGCTGTACGCACCAGCGTTTCTTCTTCTCGGCCGCGTCTTTGGTTACAACGTTCTTACAGCAGAACCAGTCAATGTAATTTACTACCTCGCCATTCTGTTTCTTATTTACTGGCTCGGAGTGGTGATCTTTAACTCTAAAGCAGGATTAATCGCATCCATAGTCGTTGCCGTTTGGCCATCATTTGTTGTCCACTCCACTCAACTGCTTCGTGATTCGGTTTCCACCGCACTCTTGCTTTCACTGTTCTTAATTCTCGCCTGGCTACTGCAGCGCAAGATGAATTGGCGAAACAGTTTGCTACTTGGAATCGCCAGCCTCGCGTTGGTGACAGTCCTATGGCTAGCCCGCGGAAACTTATGGAACCTTGTTGATGCCACATTAGCAATAGGAACAATTTTGTTGATATGGCGAATGGTTCGTGAGCGTCAATTGCTTGGACCAAATCTGGTCGTGCTCATCATAATCGTAGCGGCCGCTGTCTTAGTTCCTACGCGGATTGAGAGCACAACCCTTGCGGGCACGAGACCACCCACTGCACTCATCGCAATTCCATCTGGTCAAAACACCAGCTCTCGGAGCCTCTGGGCCAAGATAATCACACAGATTCAATCTAGACGCGCCGGCTTCAAGACGTACACCGCGCAGGAATCAAACATTGATGAGGACGTGATTTTTAGAACGGAATCCGACGTTATCAAGTATCTGCCGCGTGCGGTGGTTGTAGGATTTTTTGCCCCATTTCCCAAGATGTGGTTTGAGGTAGGAAGCAATGGACGGGCGGCACACCTGGTGAGTGGACTTGAAACGATCATAATGTACCTACTCTACTTACCCGCTGGTTATTGCGTATGGATCAACCGGCGCAACTTTAGTGTGTGGTTAATATTTCTCGCTGCGTTCATCGCAATGACCGCACTCGGATTGGTGGTGGTGAATGCCGGCGCGTTGTATCGAGTGCGCTATGTGTTTTGGATGCTGGTGATTCTTTTGGCGGCGCAAGGGATAAGGAAAGCCATAAAGAAAGGCGCTTAGGAGATCATTGCTCAAACCGCTCCGTCGATTACGTGACCTCGATTGGATGGGGTCGGTACCACCTCGCGGTAGCGGGTGGGCCCAAGCAGTTCCAGAGATCGAAGTGGCTCCGTTTTCACTCTACCCTCAAAGACGAGGTAGGGCCCACCCGCTACCGCGAGGTGGTACCGACTTCATCCAATCGGCGTTCACATAGGCCGCGAGGTGTGCCCGAAAAGGAGTTTGACGAACTGAAAGCATATGACCACTCAATGGTTTCAGGAGTTAAGCGGCACGTTATCTGACGGTTTTCCTCACGACATCCATGAACGCCGCAATGTCCTCTTCGGTCGTGTCGAACGACGTCATAAACCGCGCTTCAGAAATCTCCTCGTTCCAAACGTAAAAGAAGTACTTCTTCTGCAAGGCAGGAATATACTTTCGCGGAATCACGGCAAAGACCCCGTTGGCCTCAACTGGCTGGGTGAGTTTGATCTGTGGGATACGCTCAAGTTCAGCAGCAAGGTTTTGCGCCATCCTGTTTGCATGCGCAGCACTACGTTTCCACAAATCACCTGAAAGCAACGCTTCAAACTGCGCCGAAATGTAGCGCATCTTTGACGGCAGGTGCATTCCCTGCTTGCGAATGTACTTGAAATCGGCAGCGCGCTTCCTGTCGAAGAACACTACTGCCTCGCCATACATCATTCCATTTTTGGCTCCCCCAAACGACAACACATCGACACCAAGATCAGCGGTGATCTCCTTGAAACTTGCATTCAAGCTAACTGCAGCGTTGGAAATTC
>JBKPQV010000237.1:0-7539 GCA_046734235.1 Acidobacteriota bacterium | reverse complement strand
TTGTAAAGGGGCAGGCGAGGACGACTGCGCTCCCAGGACCAAGGTTAGTGTTGCAATAAGCGGGTTACTAAAGGCCTGACGAATTGACAATGACCTACTACTGACTGGCTGACCACTCACTCACCCTCAAACTCGAAGCACAAGGCTTGCAACGTCATTGGACGGGGGATGTATGAACGACGGGCCATCTTTAGGTACAAGCAAGTCCGATCCAAGGTGTTGGAACTGTAGAGAGCATCTGCGAAAAGCGGAGACTCGTCGAAAAGCCAAGCATTTATCTGGTTACGAGCAGCGTTCGAGACGCGATCAATCTTATGGGTCCCTTTCGGCGGAACTCATTCCGGTGCTCTTTAAGTCATTTTCACTCTCCTCTTTTGAAAGTTCGACGCAGAAAAAACCGACAGTCGTCGGAGAGATACGACTTTGGGTGTGTTCATTAACAAAGCCCTATTTAACGGAAAGTTGAGACCGGGTTAGCCTTTTTCCCACGACGATCATGATTGAGACACAAACCTTCGCTGGAGCAACCAAGACCAACACTTCATTCTTGACGCCTTTAGAGCGACGCTTGGCCATTAGGGTGTTACCTCGTATCCCGAGCTGGCTGCAAACTTATCATCTGACCATGATGACGTTGCTCTGGTCTGGACTGATACTGTTCTTTTCCTACTTAGCTGCCAGGAATCTTCGGTGGCTGTGGATGGTCTCCGTGATGGTATTTCTGCAGTATGTAAGCGACCACTACGACGGAAAGATCGGAAAGTACCGGAACACAGGACTAGTCCGGTGGGGGTACTACATGGATCACCTCCTCGACTATCTCTTCCTTTGTTCAATCATCGTTGGTTACTCCTTCATTCTTCCTGACAAATCCCGGTACCAAATTTTGATAATGTTGGCTATTTTTGCCGGATATGAGGTGAGCACCTTTCTTAGTTTTGCAGCTACAGACAAATTAAAGATAAGTTTTCTGAAATTGGGGCCGACGGAATTCCGCCTCGCTGTCATCGTAATCAACGCCCTTTTGGTGGAATACGGCACAAGGAAGATGGTTAACGGCCTTAAATACGTAAACATTGGGGCCGCGATTGTTTTGGCAGTGATGGTTTACAACACCCACAAAACGATTTGGGAAATGGATATGAAGGAAAAAAGGCAGGCGGAATTGAGGCAATAATGCCCGCTGTGTCCCAGATAGGCACCTAGCGTGTACGATTTGCGACCTACAAACCGGGAACCTCACAAATTTTTTTGTGTCTAAATCAAAAAAAGTGGCCCGTTTTGCGATTCGCTTGCGCGTTAGCTGATGTGGCCTCTTCTTTGCAAGATTAGCTGGCGTTAGTCGTTCTTGATTTAAGAATTTGGGAACTGTATGGCGGCAATTTCGTTGATACAAGCAAGAATCAACGCAAGACTCGAAAAACAAGCAATGTCAGATAAGAAAACAATCCGAATAGTGAAAAAAGGCGAGAAGAACCGCCCTGCGGCCAAGCCTAAGGTTAATTCAGCCCGCGAAACAGCGCGCGATATGGTAGGAACCGTTACCAATTGGGTTACCGAGTTCCAGCAAAAGCGCCGCAATGAAACCGCGAACGCGCTCAGACTCCTCTCGAAAACACCGCGCGGCAGCGAAGCATAGAATTCTAAAACAATCGAACCGCTCGAAGGGGCATTCCCTCTTGAACCAGCTTCAGGAGGGAAGTCTCGGGCGGTGGTTTGTTTTGTTTGACACTCGTACTTTCGCAGAGCTAGCATCTGGCCACTTTCAGACCGAGAGCAGGATCTCAAGATGCCGAGAAAGACTTCACTCAAGGCGGCCAAGTCCAAGTCCGCAAGGCCGATCTTCGACAGCATACGAAAACCAAACGCGCCTCCTGGTCATCCCCTGTCTCGATCAAAGCCAGACGAGATAGCTCGACCAGCTGGTCGGAAAGCAAAACATAAGCGACGTCCGGAAGTTCCCAATGAGGACGAAGGGTGACGTTGGTTATTCAAAACACGTTTAAAAGGTGACTTGATGTCGAACGAAATTGCGCGTGCGTTCATTTTCAGAGCGCGCGCGTTTTTGCTCTCAGACTATCTGCCAAAAATCGAACGCTGCCTTGAACAACTCACGGACGATCAGATTTGGGCGCGTCCTAATGCCGAATCGAACAGCATCGGTAACTTGATACTTCATCTTTGTGGAAATTCGCGGCAGTGGATTATTTCAGGACTTGGCAACCAACCTGATCAACGAACTCGCGATGCGGAGTTTGCTCAACGCGGCGGTTCAGCTAAGGAGGAATTGGTCAGTAAATTGCGAGCTACTCTTGCTGGAGTAGAGGCCGTATTAACATCACTCGACTCCGCTACGCTGTTGGAAAAAAGAATTATCCAGGGGAAGGAAGTTGATGTGCTTGAAGCAATCTTTCATGTTACCGAGCACTTCTCAATGCACACTGGTCAGATAATATTTCTAACTAAGCTACTCACAGCGTCAGATCTTCACTTTTACGATTTTGAAGACGGTGTACCGATGCACCGTTGGCATTCTGCTCGTTCCCCTCGTTCTGATGAGAAAGAGTAATGAACAACGAACTCTTACGAATTTAGAGAACAAATATTCCTCACTCCGAGCTAGATCTGGCGGTTGAGGCAAGGGTATCTGAAGAAGCCCTTTCAAAACGCCACACTTTTTGTTTAGTATAGACACGAACCTTAAATCTATCTCAGCTGTGCCCAAGGAGGCAGAACCTGAATGACTTACGTCGTTGCTGAACCCTGCGTGAACTGTCGCTACACGGATTGTGCTTTAGTTTGCCCGGTTGAGGCGTTTCACTTGGACGACGACATGCTTGTTATCAACCCTGAAACCTGTATCGATTGTGATGCATGTGTGCCTGAGTGCCCTGTTGAAGCGGTATTTGCGGAGGCTAGCGTGCCGCCTGAGTGGGCAAAGTTCACTCAAATAAACGCTGACCGTGCCCTCAGCGGTCTACCGACGATTACTTCCCGACTCGATTCACTCTGTGAATAGCTGAACCGTTATGAAGAAGCGAACCAAGCGGTGGCTTGGGGGCCTAGCAATCGCGGTCGGAGCGGTTGGAGCTGCGGGAGCTTATTTGAAGAAGAAGAACATGGGGGCAAACCCAAAAAGACAAAAGCACCTCGGCAGTGTTTGGGCTAGACCCGGCATGAATGTTACGTTTCGAGCGGAGCTGATGCCTGGTAGAGACCGAGAAGAAAGAACGTTTCGCGTTAAGGAACTATTACCAAGCGGTCGAGTATCCCTTCAGGACTTTGACGGCGAGCATACTGAGACTGAGTTTGAACACATCGGTTAACCTACCATTGATAAACCTCTCCGGGTTTCATCACTGAAAGCTTAGGAATCTTCAGCGCTTCTAACTGTTTCACTATTACGTCACGATGAGTTGCCTTCAAGTGAACGGCGAGAATATCCATGCCGTTATGAGTGAGCTTCTTTAGTTCATTTCCGAGTGACGCTGGCGTGAAGTGTCGAGAGACCTCCGCCAGTTTGGCCATTTCATCTGGAAATGATGCCTCTATGAACAAGGCATCGAGGTGCTTCGTTTCATTAACCATGGTCCAGAACTCATCGGTCTCGGCCGTGTCAGAACTAAAGGCGACACTACTCTTACCATCCGAGACCAATAGACCAACCGTCGGCACAATATGATTGACGGGCACGGCCTTGACATCCAAGTGGGCCACCTTGAATGTTCCCTCGACAGGAATAGGCACGTATTGCATTACCGGACCGTAGTCGTTCTTGAGGTCAGAGAATCTTGGATAGACGTTCCAATTAAAAACATCTCTTTCCAGAAGACCGATCACTTCTGCAGTGGCATGAATCCGCATCGGCTGTTGAAGCGTTGGGTAGAGGTCGTCTATGAAAATTGGCAAGCTGGCAATGTGGTCCATGTGAGGATGAGTGACGATGATGTCGTGGACCTTGCTGCGTTGTTCAGCGGTTAAGGCAATCGCGATACTACCAGCGTCGACGGCGACGCAGTCGTCGATCAGGAAGCAAGTTAACCGCTGCTCAAGGGTAGCGTGACCCTGGGCGTCAAAAGTGCTTGGTAGAAGTTGAATTTTCACTCTGGGTCAGCTCTGGTGAAATGACCTGCGAAGCCGCAGCTAAGTATAAGCCAGAATTGAGATAGGCTGCGAGTCTTATTATGGCGCAGCCTAACGAGCACGCACCTCAGTCGCCGCAGTTTGCAACAAATGGAGATACGCTTCTTCAATTTGCGCGATGTCCGTACTCGTCGAGTGCAGCCCCCTGGCAACCCGGCAACGATGAAAGGCTAGCTCGCTAGCCAACTGATTGAACTTCATCCGGGCACGCCAACCCTTTACTCCACTTTGCGTCAAAGCGTTGAACGAAGAACCCATTCTGCCGTGAATCGATCCCAACTGTTTGTACTCGTCTTGTGTAAGAAAACCGCGCTCCAGATCGCACATCAAGAACTCACGCACAACCTTTCCCTCGCGATATAAGGCGATACCAATTACGACGAGCAGTATGAGAAATGCGGGAACCATCAGGAGGAAATAGGTCAGTAAGAAAACCCCACCGCCAAAAAGAGCTGCTGATCCATTCCAGATGCTGTGCATGCAAATGGCCATTATGAGTCCAACTACTGGGGTTATTAATTTCACTCCCAGGTTTCGTGTTTGGCGGGCCAGTCCCAGACCAATTCCGGTCATGCTGGTGAACAGTGGATGTGAAAAAGGTGCGAGCGCACCGCGAAGAAAAAATGTAAGAGTGAGTTGGCTACCGCCACCCAACGCAGCCTTGCCGTAGTACAGAATGTTTTCCGTCATCGCAAAACCTAACGCCACGAGTGCAGCGTAGACGATGCCATCGATTACACCGTCAAACTCATCCTTCTTAAAAAAGAAAAAGAGAAAGAGGATTGCCGCTTTTCCAGTTTCTTCGACGATCGGAGCTGAGATCACCAGTGAATAAGTTTCACCCGCCTGCGGAGAAAGAAGTGAGGCAACAACCAATCCACCCAAGGTATTGAAGAGGAACGCAAAAAATGTTGCAACGAGCGCTCCCCAGAAAAACGCGGTCGCCAGCATCCAGAACGGTTCGGATTCGTATCGATCGATCCATAAGACGAGAATCACATAAATCGGCACGGGAAGCGTTGCTGCTAGAAATCCCAGCATGAAAGCAACTGGGCCAGTCTCGATACCGATAACCAGTAGCACGAGCAATCCCAACACCAATGCAATCATGATCGCGATAATTCCAAACGCGATCTTGATCACACTGGTCTGAGTTTTTCGCTGAGTCGAAATTGTTCGAGTGGCATGGGCGAGTGCTTCGTTCGGTTGATATTGGTTTGGCGGATACATTTGTTTTGTCAGTCGAATCTTAAGGGAGTTTAACGAGCACAGGTTTGAGCACGTCCACCATCGATTGAATATGTTGCGCCAGTAATCCAACCGGCTTGGTCGGAAGCAAGAAAGAGTACGAGGTCGGCAATTTCTTCTGCTCGTCCTACTCGGCCAAGTGGATGGGTTTGCTTGGAATGTTCGAGAAACGCTGCGTAGCTTTCATCGTTCATCCCACCGCGTTTATGAATTTCCGTAACTACCACTCCCGGGTTCACGGCATTAACGCGCACTCCTTTTGCAGCCAACTCGAGCGCAGCGCATCTAGTCAACTGATCCAAAGCAGCTTTCGAGACACAATACGCGAGCACGCCTGGAAAGGCTCTGAGGCCTGTGACACTGGAAACGTTAACAATGTTTCCTTTCCGCTCTATCAGGATTGGCAGGGCTTTTTGCATTAGGTTGAATATTGCCCGAACATTCACGTTCATCATGTCGTCCCAAGCTTTCATTGACGTATTTTCGATTGTGCCGTTGCTAATATGGCCTGCAGCATTGACCAGGATGTCAATCCCTCCGAAGGTTTCCTGTGCTTTGAAAAGCGCACTCCCAGCCTCAGATTCGTTCGAAAGATCCGCCATTAATGTCAATACACGTGATCCTTGTGCTTTGAGTTCATTGGCAATGCTTTCGAGCGCTTCACGGTTGCGGCCGACACATGCGACACTAGCACCGCCTCTGGCAAAGCCACGCGCGCATGCTCGTCCGATCCCCGAAGTCGCCCCGGTTACGAACGCTATCTTTCCAGTGAAAGGTTGGTTGTTCATCGATTTTGATCCTTATCGCCCTAATTGGAGAGTACGCGGGTCCTATATTGACAGCAGAATCCGAAAAAGTTGAGTATTATTACGCCGGAAACATTAAGTACGTTATCCCACGGTATAACAGAATCACAATGATTTTCGCCAAGACATTTTTTCCGGTTGGCATGACCAACCTGGAGGCGATCGTTGGGAAATAATTCCGCCGATGAGCTCTTCCACGGAAGATCTCGCACCCACACTCGATCTGCAGACGACGCTCATGCTCGGGGTCGTGCGCGGATGCCATCGAGCGCTGGTTACATGACCGTGGTCATTGTAGTCGCCGTGGGTTTCGGGCTTTTCTTGTGGTGGGTCCTGGCGAATGGTGGGGATGAAGCACCATGGTTACCGGCTGGCCTCGCGGTAAGTGTTGTCCTCCTGGTAGCGCTCTCAGCGCGAGAAGTCGTCATGCGGCGAGCGTGGACCAGGTACTTGCTCGAACATGGTATCCAGGAAAAATCGAGAAGCAGCCGCTCCGGGCGAAGCCAGAAAAAAGGGTTGTCAGCTTCGCTTCATTCAGCAGCGCTTCGCACAATACAGAAACAGTCGAGCGCGGCGGATTCTCCTGGTTCAAGTCCACAAGCTCATTTCGATGTAGCGCAGCTTTGTCATGACTACCTGGTCAGTACTGAAGAGGCTATGCGCTCAGGTAACACGGGCAGCGAGAAGGGAATTGCAATTCGCGCAGGACAGGACAAGGTCCGGGCGTTGCACAAACACCATCTGCTCACCTGGGCAAGAGGACATTCTCTTTCGTTGACGAGAGAAGCCCAGCAACGAGCGAGAACGTTCGATAAGATTGAAACAGCTAATAAGGCTTTAGAGTGTATTGAGTCGACTTTGAGAGTTTATCCGGATGAGCCAGAGCTTCACGAGTCGAAAGCAGCCATTGGAGAATTTGTCGCGTCGGTGAAGGTCGCGCATTGGGTAGAACTTGCAGAACGTTCAGCCTTCAAGGGTCATTACAAGAAGGCTATAGATCGCTATCGGGACGCACTCTTTTACTTGAAGCAGGACGTTATTAAAGAAGACGTGCGAAACGCCGGGACTGAACGCATCGAACGAGAAATAGATAAATTGAAGCTAGCTCTGCGTTCTGCAAGGGCGCAAGCTACAGACCGGCGCAGCAGCGATTCATCTTTCGAAAATTAGATGACATTTCAGAAATGCCCCAAATGTGGAAGTTCTCGAATAAGGCGCGGCTATAAACGCACCCCGCTGCCGATGCGTCTGGTTGGCATCTACCACCTTTTGTGCGATCATTGCAACTTGCTTTTCACCGGCTTTGTTTTGCCTGGTACTCTAAAGAGTAGCCGTCGAAAAA
>JBKPQV010000236.1:0-7413 GCA_046734235.1 Acidobacteriota bacterium | reverse complement strand
AAGGTTACTTAACCAGGTCTTTCATGAAGCTATAGAACCCATTAGAGTACCGGTGGTAACGACCACTGAAAAGCTCCCCGACTGCGATCGGGAATCGGCCCAATCGTTGGCTCTTCATCTCGACGCGATTGGTGAGGTGTTTCAGCCTGCTATCCAGATCCTCTCCTTCCATTGGTTTATAACGAGGCTTCGTAGCTTCAAATCTCTGGCGCACAGCCGTCAACTTACTGATTTCTGAGGCAAAGTCATACCGGCGCTGCGAATCCATCAGGAGGCTCGACGCTGGGGGAGGCGTACCTATTTCTGGCGTACCCAATTGTTGGGCATCATGTTGGCGATACTTCATGAGTGGACGATCAATCAGTTCGAGCCGGCCAGCTAACGAGATCATTAGCGCGATCCAACCGTCGTGAATTAGGGGGATGCGATCAGGTATTGGCAAAACCAGGTCTCTGAATTTAGTACGAAACGCCATGGTGGCACCCGTGACAAGCGTGCGGAAGTTCAACAATTCAAAAGCCTGGCGAGTTCTTATTTGCTTCTGAAGCGTTTTATCGAATCGTAGCGACTCCCAAAGGGTGTATCCGCGTGGTTGACCGTCTTTGTCGACTATTTCTGCGTCAGTGAACACAAGGCTTACTTCGGGATTGTCGATAAAGCATTGTTCGGTCAACTTTAGTTTATCTTTGTCCCAAATATCATCCTGGTCGCAAAGCGCTATCAGATCGCCGTTGCACAAGCCGATCGCATGAGCAAAATTTTGGGTGGATCCCAACCGGCTTTCATTCTCAAAGATATGGACCGGAAAACTGGCGTTGGCGGCGAACCTTTGCAAAAGCGAAACTGTTTCATCGCTTGAGCAATCATCAGAAATAATGAGCTCGTCTGGCTGGCGAGATTGCGTGATGAGACTCGACAATTGGTCGTCCAAATATCGGACCCCATTGTAAGTGCACAGTGCGACTGAAAGTCTCAAGGGTTGGTCAAGGTCAGCAAAGCAACGCGCTGATTTAGGAGTACTCAGTTAGATAATGTCGGCAAAACTTCTTTCAACGCGACCGAATGAATAGACTGAATACATAAGTACAGACACAGTTATTACGGCCGCCAGGCCGAGTGCTGGCCAATCAAACGGAAGTCCAAACAACGCTGAGCGGTAGCCCTCAATAATTCCTGACATCGGATTAAGTGTCAGCAACCAGCGCCACTTTGGAGAGGCCGAGGACGAGGGCACAATTACAGACGAAACAAACAACCACAATTGAATAATGAACGGCAGAGCAAAGCGGACGTCGCGATACTTTACGTTTAAGGCCGCCATCCAAGTGCCCACTCCCAGCGCAAACAACATCGTCAGCAGTATCAATACCGGAAGAAAGAGTAAGTTTAGTGTTGGGGTGACACGATAATAGAGCATCATTCCCACAAGAAGGATGAATGCTAGAACAAAATCAATTAGCCCCGCCAGCATCGCAGCTGCGGGAACGATTAGCCGCGGAAAGTAGACTTTTGTAATCAAATTTGCACTGCCGACCAGACTATTTCCACTTGCTGTTATTGCATTTGAAAAGAAAGTCCACGGAACCAAACCGGCTAGCGCAAAAAGTGGATAAGGAATTCCTGCTGACGCGACCCCGGCTAACCTTCCGAAAAAGATCGTAAAGATCACCATCATGAACAGTGGTTGCAGGATCGCCCAGGTTGCGCCTAGTGCGGTTTGCTTGTAGCGCACTTTCACGTCGCGCCAGGTTAGAAAAAATAGCAGCTCACGAAATGCCCAAATGTTCTTGAGATTAAGAAGACGCCAACGGCTACCAGGCTCGATGACTACTAAAGGTTCATTAGGTAGCCGAAAGCCTGAAGTTGATTCGGCACTTAAGCCGGGGATGTTTGGCGTGGTTAAACTCGGATTGTTGCTGGAAGTTTGGCTCATCAAAAGCTGGTTTAGTTAGTAATGTCTTTAGGACGGCACAGTCTAGCTATGCACTCACGGCTGGTCAATCTTAGAAACCAGATCTACATTGCTCCAATCGACTGGTAATTATCTTTCCTACCACGGCCGGTGAGAATTGCGACTCTATGGTTTCCCGGGCGCGTGCCCCGATTCTTTGGGCCAATTCCGTATCCTGAACGATTCGCTTCATCCAATAAGTTGCTTGTTCGAGATCAGGTTCCGCCCACTGTTGCCATGCCTCATACGGACCGTAGTCCTGACCGAGTTTGACCAGTTCGTAGTCAATTGCAATCGAATTGTCTGAAGTCATGTAGTCAATATTGCCAGACCAGTTTGTGAGAATAGCCGGTTTACCAAGGCTCATCGCTTCTGCTGGGCCAAGTCCGAAACCTTCAGAGCGATGTAGCGAGACAAAACAATCTGCCTTTCTAAACAAAGAGGTTATTTCGTCGCGTTCCATAACTTTGTCGAGCAATAGTATGTTTTGATGACTCTCCATTTCTTCGACTACTTTTTGAAAGTCCGGTTGGTTGTAGTCTGGGTTGTTGAACTTCATGATCAGGGCAACACTGTTGTCGTCGCCGTGAAACGCATTTTTGAAAGCTTGCACTACACCGAGCGGATTCTTTCGTTGCAGGATGCTATTGGTGTCGAACATCGCGAGGAATAAGTAGGCGTTTTCTGGTAGGACTAAACTGCTTCTCGAGATGTTTGTTTCGCTTTTGAGTTTTACCACGGGCGGAATGTATGTCACCGGAACGGAAACTCTCTTTGATATCGAAGCCTCGATAAATCTGGATGACGCCCAAATTTCGTCGATATAGTCGAGTTCTTTCAACCATTCATCGGGAATATCCTCTAGCTCCCAAAACCAGTTGGCCACAACGTATCGATCGCCTATCAGCTCCGAGGGCAAGTATGTTCTCAAGTAAGGGCTGTAATCAGGATTCATGCATACGACTGTAGTGTCGTAATCGGAGCTTGAAACCTCTTTGTGTGCCCACGTTAAATCCGGGTTCTGAAAAGGCTTTAGGCTGTCGATGTTCAGGATGTTGAACGGGACTTCGGCCTCTGCGAGTGCGGATGCCATACCTCGCGCGATTACACCCAACCCTAACTGGCCACGGACGTAACCGACCAAATTCACTCCTGGTGGAAATCCTGCTGAGGTTCTCACCCCTGAAGTACGCTTACTTCGGAAGCGTTTTTTTGCGCGAAGCATTCGTGCAACTTTGGCCTGACTTAGCCGTTCGTAAACAAAAGTTTTGAGAGGAAGCGGTGTAATCGAAGCCACTCGACGTCTCAAATTCATAATTTCAGTTTACTCTTAAACCCAGGACTGATTTGGTTGGAAGCAAAACTTTTTCATCGATGTCAGCGTGGAGAAGCAGAAATCCGTTTTATGAAAGCCGACGGCCAGTAAGTTACCCGCTGTTGAATCTCACCTTCATTAAACATCGGAATGGGTTCGTTGATAATAAACTCTGGATTTGCTTCCACGAACTCAATTGCTGCTCTTTTAGGATTGTTCCATGACCAGTCGGGATCAGTACGAGGGGCACCCGTTAAGTCCTCCATGATCCCATCCATCGCAACTATATAAGAACCGATCGATACGAATGGGGAATATGCTTTTAGTTCGGCGAGCACATGTTCTTTGGTGTGATTCGAATCAAGCAACACAATCGCTTTTTCGTTAGGCTTTACTTCCTTGCGCAACAGCTCTATGACTTTCGGGTCGACTGAGTCTCCTTCAAACAATGTAATAAGAGGAAAGAGTTCGTGGGCTTCGATTGCCTCGCGATTGTGTGGCCGAATTTCACGGTCAATACCGATCACTCTGCCATGGCCGACGGCCTTGCATAAACTTGCATAGAAGATCAAAGAGCCCCCATGAGCTATTCCGGTTTCGATAATCACATCGGGTTTTAGCAGATAGATCACTTCCTGCAAACGGATCATGTCTTCTGGCAGTTGGATGATCGGTCGACCTAACCACGTAAAGCTATAAACGTACTTCGTATCCCAGCCCGCGCGCAGCCACAACTTACTGAGGATACTGAATGCCTCCGGAGTCCCGATGAGATGCTCCTGGCGCTCACCGTTCTCCTCTACGATCACTCGATTGGCATCGATGATTATCATTGAGATTTGTCAGCGTTACGGCTGAAAGTCAGAATAGTTGTTGTCGCGATCATTAATGGTAATGCCTTCGGTACCGGGCCATTTGATACCAAAAGCCGGATCGTTCCAACGCACTCCATCACAGCTCTCCGCCACGTAATAACTCGACACTTGATAAACGACCTCGGAGTTTTCGTTTAAGGTTTGGAATCCATGTGCAAACCCTTCAGGCACAAATAGCGCGGATCGATTGTCGGCGCTTAGTTCGACGCCGCACCAGCGACCAAATGTTTTGGAATCAGGGCGCAGATCAATCACGACGTCATAGATTGCACCGGCCGTACAGCGAACCAGCTTAGCCTGGGCATAAGGCGCTCTCTGAAAGTGCATTCCACGCACCGTGAATCGGTTTCGGTTGAAGGAGATATTTCCTTCCACAAACTCAGGATTGATTCCATGAGCTGCAAATTCTCGATTAGAAAAACTGCGTGAAAAAAAACCGCGCTCATCTTCAAATCTTTCGGGCTCGATAACAAACACACCCGAAAGTTCTGTCTCGTGAAAACTGATGCCCATATTTTCTCTCGTTCAATCAGGCTAATTTTACTTCTGGAATTGGAACTATGAAGTGACCTCCACGGCTTCGATACTCCGACTGTTGCTGAAGGATCTCATCGACAAAGTTCCACGTAAGTAGCAGAACAAACTCCGGCTCATCTTCAAGCAGCTTTTCTGGCGGATAGATCAGCAAATGGGTCCCCGGGGTGTAGAAGCCTTGTTTTACTGTGCTCCGATCAACAACATAATCAAGAGTATCTCGACCGATGCCGCAGTAATTCAACAGCGTGCTGCCCTTCGCTGAGGCGCCATATGCGGCTACTCGTTGATTTCGCTCCTTGAGTCCTCTTAAAAGGTCTACAAGTTGGAGCTTCAATTGTTCAACTCGAGTTCCAAAACCAGAGTAGAAACCAAAATCACAAGCCCAGCTGCTTTCGCTCATCAGAAGTTCAGTCGTAGAGTTTTCCTGGACGCCAGAGCCATCGTGATGAAGATAAACTCGCAACGTCCCGCCATGAATCATTAGGTGCTCTACCTTATAGATAACCAGGCCATGTTTCTGGAAGAGTCGGCTAAGCGAGGTTAAAGAGAAATAACTTAAATGTTCGTGATAGATGGTATCAAACTCACAACGGTCGACCATGTCTTTAACATAAGGCACTTCGATTACGACCACACCGTTGTCCTTTAGTACCCGACTAAGACCCCGGGCAAATCCATTTAGATCAGGTACATGGGCCAGCACGTTACTGGCATGAATTACATCGGCCTGGTGCCCTTCTGAGTAGAGGCGCTCAGCGAGTTGCTCGCCAAAAAATTCGCAAATGGTGGGAATGCCGTGTTGCTGCTCAGCCACCTGCGCGATATTTGTTGCCGGTTCAATGCCCAGGACTGGGATGCCGGCTAGCTTATAGTTGCGCAACAGGTAGCCGTCGTTACTTGCCACTTCGATGACCAGGCTATTTGGACCAAGTTGGTGCAACTCGATCAGCTGGTGCGCCAGATTCTCGGCATGGCGAAGCATCGTGTCGGAAAATGATGAGAGATAGAAATACTCGCGAAACAAAGTTTCGGCGGAGACAGTTTCAGTGATCTGAACCAGGCAACAATTCTCACAGAATGCGAGATCGAGAGGATAGGTGTCCTCTACGTCGTTGAGCTGGTCGCGCGTGAGCAGTGCGTTGGCGAGTGGTGTTCGCCCAAGTGAGAGTATTGGTTTGAGGCCTATGGTTCCACAGGATCGACAGACCTCCGACTGAGTTAATGTCATCGAGCCTTAGTTCCAAGGAAATCTTCGTACCATGCAATTGTTTTTTGCAGGCCTTCATCGAGCGTGAATAGGGGCGACCAGCCCAGCAGTCGACGAGCTTTCTCGGCGCTCAGGTATTGTTGGTGGATTTCGTTAACGGCTTCATTTCTAATTTCCGGTTCAACCTTTGATTTCATCGCCGACGAGATCTGATTTACCAGCTCGATTACGGTTACCTGACTTTCATTAGAAAAGTTGAAAGCCTGCCCTCTCAAACTCGAATCTTCAGCCAGCTGCTCTGCTAGCAGCATATTCGCCGCAGCTCCATCTTCGACATAGAAGTAATCACGCACGAAACTTCCATCCGAGCGGATCACTGGGCGCTGCCCTCGAAGAATTGACCGTATCGTGCCTGGCACCACTCGGTTCCAATTAAGGTCACCACCGCCGTAGAGATTTCCGCAGCGAGTAATCGATACCGGCAAATCGTAGGTTTTAGCATAACTGTGAGCAACCAGGTCTGCACACGACTTACTGACGTCGTATGGATGCGAACCCACTAGAGGAGCCGTCTCATCATAGGGAAGCTTTTCATGTTCACCATATGCTTTGTCAGACGACGCAACAACAACCTGTTTCACCGTGGGACTGCGTCGACAAGCCTCCAGTATCGTCCATGTTCCACCGATGTTCGTTTCAAAAGTCGAGATAGGATTCCGATTCGCAATGCCCACGATAGTTTGAGCAGCGAGGTGGATAACAGTGTCGATCTCATACTCACCAAGCGATCGTTCAACGAGCAACTGATCGCACACATCTCCCCGCACAACTTTTACGTTGTCTAACAGGTTGCTTCGGATTAATTCGCTTTGCGGAACCCAATCGCGAACAAGACAAACGACATCGGCCTCAGCTTGGATAAGTCGACGCACAAGCCAGCCACCGAGTAGACCGGTCGCCCCAGTAACGAAAGTGGGCCGGTCCTGCCAGAACTCCTTGTTTGGTTCAGTAGCTAGGGCCATAGTTTCCAAGGTGGTTTCGGACTCCGCCACAAACTTTCCAAGAGCCTTACCTCGCGCATTGTGTCCATACACTGCCAGAATGATTCATGACGAAACGCCATCAGTTGCCTATCTTTCGCGAGCTTTTCTAACGCATCAGCTTCAAGGCTACTGTTACTGTCGGCAAAATAATCAAAGACAGCTGGCTCAAACACCATAAATCCCCCATTAATCCATCCTTCCCCAATTTGTGGCTTTTCGGTGAACTCAATGACTTCGTCCCCTGAGAATATTAATCCTCCAAATCGCGCTGGTGGTCGCACCGCCGTTACGGTGGCAATCCGACCGTGGCTGCGGTGAAAATCCAAAAGGCGTTTCAAATCAACGTCACTTACCCCGTCTCCATACGTAAGCATGAAAGTCCCATCTTTGAGCCATGGCTCGAGTCGTTTGACGCGGCCGCCGGTGTTCGTTTGTTGACCGGTATCTTTCAAATGGACCACCCAGTCTTCACCATCGTTTTCATG
>JBKPQV010000235.1:0-5623 GCA_046734235.1 Acidobacteriota bacterium | reverse complement strand
ATGTTTGTCGTCTCGGTCGGGCTTAAAAGGTTTGTAGAGATCATTGACGGCTGTGGCTGCTATTGCGTTAAGCGAAGAAGACATAGCTGCTGCAAAGATTGCCGCCACTACTAAACCTGATAATCCGGATGGCAAGTGCCTGGTTATAAAGTCCGGGAAAACTCGATCGCCACCGGTGAATGGAAAAGCGGTTGACGCGGCGGTTGCATAACCGGGATCCGTATAGGGGTGATAGAAAGCAAAGAGCAACACACCGATAAAAAGGAAACCGATGAACTGCACCAAAACAATGCCACCGCTGGTCATTAACGCAATGATCGCTCGCCGTGGCCGATCAGTGCAAAGATAACGTTGGACCAGGTATTGATCAGTTCCATGCGTACTCATGGTTAAGAAGCAGCCGCCGAATAACCCTGACCAGAACGTATAGGTCTTTGTGAAATCAAGAGAAAAATCAAATAGCGAATACTTCTGATATTGCGCTGCTAAAGAGTTCGCAGCATTTAGGCCACCATCAATTGACGTTATCAAAACCACTGCAGCAGCGACTGCGCCCGCAATGTAAATCCCAAGCTGTACAACCTCCACCCAGATCACCGCTTCCATACCGCCAAAGTACGTAAAAATCAGCATGGCGACGCCAATCAAGATCACTGAAAGAATAGTAATAGTTTCAACATTGGCCGCAGGCTGGAAGGAAACATAAACGGCAGCCAGTACAATTGCCGTCAGCAATAAACGGATGCCATCGGCAATGTTGCGCATGACTACAAACAACGACGCCGCAAGCATCTTAATCTTGCCACCGAAACGCCGGTCGAGGAGTTGATAAACAGTCATCAATTCCCCGCGGAAGTAAGAAGGGATGAAGAGCAACGAGATGACGATGCGGCCCAATAGGTAACCGAAGACCAGTTGCAGAAACTGGAAATTGCCACCACGGGCGAAAGCAATGCCGGGCACTGATATGAACGTTATCGTTGAGGTTTCAGTGGCAACGATTGAAAATGCTACCGCCCACCATGGGACCGAACGATCACCGAGAAAATAATCCTTCGTGGTTTGTTGCTTGCTCCCAAACCACGTACCAAAGACCACGATCCCTATCAGGTAACCAAAAATGATTATGAGGTCGAGCGCTTTCATTCGATTTGTGTCCGATATGGTTCACAGGCCTTGCAAAATTCTTCGCCGCGAAGCGGCCAAAGGATATAGCCCAGAGTGGAGCAAAGCGGAACCCTGGGTAGAATTGCGAATCGATCGAGCGTCCCGAAGGGACGCGAGCCGGCGGCCGAAGTTTGCAAACCTTTTGTACAAACCAAGCGCAGTATTGATCGACCAACGCGTCTGCACTGTGCGACTGCGCTCGCATAATGCTCGCGTCCATTCAGGACGCTCTTGCGACCGACAAATCCACCCGGGGTTTCGCTACGCTCCACCCTGGGCTTTATGCTTCGGCCGCTTCGCGGCAAAGAATTTTGCAGGAGTCTCTTCAGCTTTTCGCCGGTCTCTTATTTTTCAACAGCTCAAGCGCTTCTTCCACTCTGCCACCTGACTCCCGCAACACTTCGCGAGCTTGATCCTGACTCGCATTGGCCCGGGCCATCACTAGAGCAACACTCAGGTCCTTACTTGCAGCTTCGAAAATAGCAGTTGCAGATTCAGCTTCAAGCCCTGTCTCTTTGATCAAAATCCGTAATGCACGGTCCCGCAACTTGATGTTACTCGCCCGCAGATTCGACATGCGATTGCCGCTCACGTAACCTAATCTGACCATTGTTGCCGTCGAAAGCATGTTCAGGACCATTTTTTGAGCGGTACCAGCCTTCAAACGACTCGAACCAGTAACCACTTCTGGACCAACAACGGGAACCAGACTTATGTCAGCGACTTTGGTGATCGCAGAGTCGGGCACGCAAGTTAATCCCACTGAAAAAGCACGCAGCTCGCGTGCGTAGGAAATGGCGCCCACTGTATACGGTGTTCGTCCCGAAGCGGCAATGCCAACTAATGCGTCGCGTTGATTGAAACCTCGCGCGGCCAAGTCCGACCTGCTTGCGTCGGCGTGGTCTTCGGAAGCCTCAACAGCTCGATAACAAGCGTCGTAACCACCCGCGATAACAGCTTGAACAAGTTCGGGCGAAACCCCAAAAGTTGGCGGACACTCTGACGCATCCAACACTCCCAACCGTCCCGATGTACCGGTGCCAATGTAGAACAACCGTCCACCAGCACGCAGCCTCGCCACAATTTCATCAACAGCCGTCGCTACGTTTGGAAGGATTTGATTGACCGCCTGCGCAACAGTAGCGTCCTCCTCGTTCATCAGCGAAACTATTTCAGCAGTCGAGAGTGAACTAAGATTCTGGGAACGCGGATTCTCTTGTTCTGTAACTGGGAGAGATTCGAAGTTTGCCTGATTCATCTGCGTCGCTTCGATTAGACCGCGAGTGCTATATGGTTGATACGTTCGCGGGCCATTCTAGCGGCAGCCACCGCCGGAGAGAAATGTGGCGGCTCAAAATAAGCGCGGGGCGCAACCTTACCTACCTCAGCGCGTAGCGGTCGTTGTATCAATTCACCGGCCGCCCTGAATACACCGCCAACAAATGCTATCTGAAACTTTTCGCGTTCCATCTGGAGATTTTGAATAACCGCGACCGCCGCGCGACCGAGGTCAACGCCGCCATCGAGAATAATTTCCTCTGCAACGGCGTCCTTGCGTTTCGCGGCTTCGACAACATCTTTTCCGAATCCAGCGATCCGTTCGTTCGTTATTGTGGGTGCGTAGATTGCGGTTGTCAGATCGTCTGCAGTAGAAACGTGGAAATAATTGCAGGCAAACTCGGTCAGCAGCGTTTGTGGACCACGCCCATCTGATGCCCACGCAACGGATCGGAGTGCCCGTCGGGCGATCCATGCGCCAGCTCCTTCATCACCTGCTAGTGGGCCCCAACCTCCGGCGCAAAACTTCTTCCCGCGTGCATTGATTCCACAGCAAATCGATCCAGTGCCGGCGATAACTACTACACCAGGGGCACCATCCGTTGCTCCGTAAAGAGCGATATCTGCGTCTGTTACGACTTCAATTCCTCGAATGCCGAGTGCGGCAAGCATTTCGCGCATGCGTTCACGCAACTCGTGACGCCGCGCACCTGCAAGTCCGATTTCAGCGGCATCCAGATCGCTACGCCTGACCTTAGCTGCGGCGCAGGCATCGTCAATGGCCTCCCGAATAGCAGCAGCCGCACTCGTGAGACCTACGCGCAATGGGTTCGAAGGACCAGAGCGACCTTCTCCAATTACTCGAAGATCACTATCCATGATCACCGCTTCTGTTTTGGTTCCACCACCGTCCACACCCACAACAGAGTGCTGTGCTCGCCCTCGCCGAGCGTTCATCAAATCATTGGTTCGTCGTTCAGTGCTCACAGTTTGACCGGATCGGGGGTCGGTTCAAGCTTGATCAGATTTCGTGGTTGATCATTCTAGGTGGGCTGGACTTATAATGGAAACTAAAAGATTTTATTATTCCGATAACCCATCTTGATACGGAGAGCGCCGTGGAAATTCGACAATTGAGAGCCTTTGTAGCCATTGCTGAGTCAGGAACCTTCACTGCTGGGGCTCAGCGAGTCCACGTAACCCAGGCTGCCATCAGCATGCAGATTCGACAATTGGAGACTGAAATCGGCGCTAGAGTCTTCGTGCGTGCCCCACGTCACGTGATTCTTACTGAAGCTGGTGAGCACTTGTTGCGGCGGGCGCGACAGATGTTGCGAGAACACGATGCCGCAATTGATGAGATCGCGGAACTGGCAGGAGCGGAACGCGGACGCTTGCGAATCGGCAGTGCTTCAGCAATGGTCCTGACCGATCAACTACCTACGATCCTCAAAGAATTGCGCAAACAACATCCGCGAGCCGAGATTGGAGTTAACTCCGGAACAAGCGAAGCGTTAGTAGAACAAATCCTGGCAGGTGAACTTGATATTGCATTTGTCTCTCTGCCGGTTGACGCGCGCGGAATACAGACCGAGCGGCTCAGCGAGGATCAGCTGGTAGCGATTGCGTCACCGCGTCACAAATTGGCGAAGCAAAAAACTATTAGCGCCTACACGCTTGCTGGTGAACGCCTGATACTTGGTGAACGCGGCGGAAATACACGTCGCCTGATCGACCAATTTTTTGCGCAAGCCGGGGTGACGCTTCGTGTCGCGATGGAATTGAGCCGGCAAGCAGCAATTCGTCGCATGGTTGAGGAAGACATGGGTGTTGGCATTGTCCCCTTGCAATCAGTCAAAGAGGAAGTTGATAAAGGGAAACTAGTTAGCTGGTGGATTGAGGGTGCTGAAATCAACTGGGAGCTAGGCCTTGCGCAGTTAAGTGGTGGCTACGAGTCACCAATCATGCACAAGTTTGTAGCGCTGGCTCACAAGATTTTTGAAAGCGATGGTGGGAATGGCTCTACAAAATCCGCGCACGGTAAGAAATTAAAGCCCGTTATCAAAATTAAACCGAAACGGCGAAAGTAGGATAGACAGCACCGGCTTTATGCCGTGTGGTGCTTCAATTTCTCCCTAGAAACAGACCAAAACTTCTTGACACCACCGGCTTTACGCCGCGTGGTGCTTCAATTTCACCGCTAGAAACAGACCAAAACTTCTTGACACCACCGGCTTTACGCCGCGTAGTGCTTCAATTTCACCGCTAGAAACAGCACCTAAGGACCCTGCTAGACACCACCGGCTTTACGCCGCGTGGTGCTTCAATTTCACAGCTGGGATGATCGCCACCGAGCCAATTTCAACCATCCCGACAGTGACTAAGTTGGGGGTCTTGAGGTTAGCTAGCTATGAAGTTGAAGCACCACGCGGCGTAAAGCCGGTGGTGTCCAAAACCAACTTTCGGAGTGCTCTGTTTCTAGCGAGAAGTTGAAGCACCACGCGGCGTAAAGCCGGTGGTGTCCAACCAACTTTCGGAGTGGTCTGTTTCTAGCGAGAAGTTGAAGCACCACGCGGCATAAAGCCGGTGGTGTCCAACCAACTTCCGGAGTGGTCTGTTTCTAGCGAGAAGTTGAAGTACCACACGGCGTAAAGCCGGTGGTGTCCAACCAACTTCCGGAGTGGTCTGTTTCTAGCGAGAAGTTGAACCACCACGCGGCATTAAAGCCGGTGGTGTTTAACTGAGCGCGTCAATCAGCCGATCAACGTCAGCTTCATTATTGAAAAAATTCGTCGCCACCCGAAACCCCTCCGGTTTCTCCGTCACAAAAATCTTTTGTGCTGCCAAAGCCGATACTGTCTCACTTGGATTAGCGGCAGCTACAAGTGTCTCAGCGGATCGGTACGACTCATCTTCAAGAGGCGACAGCACCTTCAGTCCTGCATCGGCTAATCTCTTCGTCAGATAGCGATTTATTCCTAAAGCACGCTCTTCAATCTCTTTCAACCCAATACTCAACATCATCTCGACAGACGCGCCAAGCGCAAAGATTCCGGCGAAGTGCGGACAACCCATCTCAGCTCTTGCTGACATGTCGTGACGTAAATGTACTTCGTTGTTTCGATCGCCATAAGGTTCCTGAACACTCAACCAGCCAATGCTTCTTGGGCGCGATTGT
>JBKPQV010000234.1:0-6477 GCA_046734235.1 Acidobacteriota bacterium | reverse complement strand
CCCCTGAACTTACCGCGGTGCATAATTTCTTCTTATCCAACCGAGACTATTTTGGCAACGAGGGCACGCGGGGACGCGTGCGCTCCCAGGACCAGGGGTCAGTGTTTAGAATCAGCGGGTTACTAAAGGCATGAGAGATTTTCCAACTGACACCTAACAGCCGAAACTCGAAACCTTAGACTCGAAACTGGAAACTCGCTAGAATCACATTCGATGCGCGAATGCCCCCGTTGCGAACAGTGTTTCGAGGATAATGTAGAAGTTTGTCCTCAAGACCAGGTCAACACCAAGAACACACTTCCTGGGCCTAAGCTACTTGCCTCACGTTACCTCTTGGAGAAGCGGCTCGGGCGCGGAGCCATGGGGCAGGTTTACCTCGCGCGCGATCAGAATCTCCAAACCCGACGAGTTGCTGTCAAAACAGTCCGTCCAGACATACTTAATGATGAAGACCTTCAGGAAGGCGAAGCAATTGCGCGTTTCGAACGCGAAGCTAGATCGGCCGCGTCGATTCGCCACCCAAACGTAGTCGACGTTAACGACTTCGGAAAAAGTCCAGACGGTGTTTTCTTTCTAGTGATGGAATATGTGGAAGGCGAAACGCTCTATGACTTACTCCGGCGGGAAGGCACCATCAATCCACAACGTGCAGCAAACATCATGCGCCAGGTCGTCGCTGGCGTAGAAGCTGCGCACGACGAGGGCATCCTGCATCGCGATTTAAAACCGGCAAACATTTTCCTGATGCAGCAAAAGCGGAAGTCTTCAAGTGAAGACGGCTTTGTGAAGGTCGGTGACTTTGGACTCGCGAAGATCGTAAACGCGGACCGATCCGATGTTACGTCCGCCAGTGGACCAGCATCACGCGGAATTATTGGTACCCCCGAGTACATGGCACCGGAACAGATGCAACAAGACATGCCTCTGGACGCCCGCGCTGACATCTATGCCCTCGGCACTATTGCCTACCACATGCTTGGCGGCCGTCCTCCCTTTACTGGCAACATCACTCAGCTGATCGCTCAGAAGTTAATGCAGTTGCCGCCGCCTCTATCGAGTTTGCGTTCCGACGTTGGCTATGAACTCGAATCAAGCATTATGAAAGCCCTGGCGAAAGAGCCGAACGATCGACCCGCAACGGCCAGCGAATGGTTTGAGAGCTTCGCTAGTGCAGTTGCCTCCAAGACTGATGAAGTGAAGCGTGGTGACTCGCGTTTAATCATCATGGCTCCCTCCGGTTCGGAGGTTTACGTCGACGATGAAAGATATGGAAGTGTTGGACGTTCTGGTCGCGTCATCCTAACCTCAGTGGCGCCTGGCAAACATGTCCTGCGAGTTTCACGTACTGGTGAGGCCGACGATGAGCGCGTCATCGAAATTCGGAGTGACGTCGCCGAGCAAATCATCGAGGCCCAATCCAAGCGAGCTACTTCGAGTCATCTCACTCCTTCACGAGGTGGTAGCCTCGACAGTAGAGCAGGAACTCAGTCGACTACGTTGGTCGTTGTAATGTGTACGCGTTGCCAATCGCGTTTTGCTGAAGGAGTAAAATTCTGCGGACGCTGTGGTAATACGACCTTTGCACCGGTCTCAGGAACTGGGCCATTAAAACCTCCCGTTAGCGTCAGCACTCCCGCCCCACCTCCCGCAACAGTTACATGTGGTCGTTGCGGCAACTCATATCCCACCACGATAAAGTTTTGCGGACGTTGTGGAATTCCACTGGGAACGGCAGCGCTGGATTGGCGTCCGCCAAGGCCAGTCGAAGTCTTTTGCAAGCTCTGTGGCAACAGTTATCCCGCAGGAACAAAATTCTGCGGACGCTGTGGTAAGCCCATTAGCCCTTGAGCCCGCTCTAACTTTCCTTATAATTGTCCGACGGTTTTCAGGCTGCCCTTTGAACACACGTGAGCCACTAAATGAAACGCTGCCCTAGCTGCAATCGCAGTTACACCGACACATCGCTGAACTTTTGTCTCGAAGACGGAACCCCTCTGGTTGCCGACGCACCGACACCACCTTCCGACCCGAATGTGACAATGCGATATCCGGAAGCGCGAGATACGGCCGACCCGCCACCAACCGAGATATACCGACCAGACTCGCCGCTGATCAGTCAAACACCAGTTACTACTCCACCACCACCGCAGCAACAGTGGAACCCCATGCCGGTTGCGGCTGTGCCACAGAAGAAATCAAACGCAATTTGGTGGATCCTGGGAGGGTTGGCAGCACTCGGGGTTGTGGGCATCGGCATCGTAGTGATGATCATCGCCTGGTTGGGCATGAGTTCGAACGTCAATAATGCCAACGCCAATCGTAATGAAAACCGAAACGCGAATGTTGTCGTTAACGCAAATGCAAATGCGAACACAAACTCCAACAAGACAAATTCACCGGCATTTTTCAGTGATGATTTCAGTGAAGAAAAATGGGGCACTGGAGATTCGAAGTTCGGCAAGATCTGGTACTCAGACGATGAGTATCACATGGCTTCAAAGGACAAAACGTACATCGTGATGTACGCACCAACAAAGGACTACAGCACCGAAAACGCGACAGTGAAGGTTACAGGCCGTAGCGTTGATGGAACATCTCCGTCCTCCGGATTTGGCTTGATGGTCCATTGTGCAAAGTCAAAGGCCCAACACCTCGAAGATTATGCAATCCTAATTTATCCTTCGGCAGATCCTGAGTACGAGATCATCATGCATAAGGATGGCGTACAGACTTCACTCGTGCCGAAGACAAAATCCAGCGCGATACGCTCAGGAACGAGTCCGAACCAGTTTGAGGTGCGGATAAAAGGTACTGAGTTGTCGTTCTATATGAATGGCCAGTTCTTGAACAAGATTATCGATTCTGAAAACTTCAAAGGTGGTTTAACTGGATTCTACACGAGCGATGTGACTGAGGTTGCTTTTGACGATCTCGAGATTACTCGTTCACAGTGAGTTTTTTTCAAGAGGATGAGACTTATCCACCAAGACTCAAAGACACTAAGGCACAAAACTTAAAGACAGCTGGGTGGCTTTGTGTCTTTGCGCCTTTGAGTCTTGGTGGTTAAATTCTTCCCACACATAAATCTTTCTTCTTCGCCTCAATGCAGGTCAATCTCAAAGTAGTCGCTGGTCCCTACAAAGGACGCATTTTCTCCTTTACCCAACACGACAGTTTTCTGATTGGCCGTTCTCCCGACGCCCACTTGTACCTACCCGAAGACCGTTTCTTCTCACGAAATCATTGCTTGTTGGAAATTAAACCACCCCACTCGTTTCTACGCGACCTGGGTTCGACCAACGGGACTTTTGTGAACGGTCAAAGAGTAAAGGAAGTATTTCTAAATAACGGTGATCAGATTCGTGGTGGCGAAACGATTTTAGTTGTCGAAGTTACTGCCGTTGACAATCGCTTGTCTGACACCACCACCGACGACCTAAGTCCGAACCGTCCAGTTCTCGTTATGGTCGAGTGTTTGAACTGCGGCCGGCGAGAACAAGCACAAGCTGAAAACGCGGATGAGAAGCTCACGTTTCTTTGCGAGGAGTGTCGCATTGAACTGAAGCGCTCCCCACAATCAGTGCCTGGCTACGACACGGTAAAACTGCTCGGCCGTGGAGGAATGGGTTGCGTTATGTTGGGCCGTGAGCACAAAACCGGCCGTCCAGTTGCAATAAAAACTCTCTTGCCCGAGTTTGCAGTAAGCGATAAAGCGATGCGACGCTTCATGCGGGAAATTGATGTTGCCGCGTCGTTGAAACACAAGAACATCGTCGAATTCATCGATCGTGGAACACACAACGGTGTCGTCTACCTGGTGACGGAATTTGTTGATGGCGCTGATGCTTCGAAACTGGCGGAGTTACAAGGTGGTCGACTCTCCTACGAAGATGGAATTTCAATCATCTCGCAAGCTCTCGATGCGCTGTCTTACGCGCACACTCAAGGATACATACACCGAGACTTCAAAGATCAGAATATCCTTGTAAGCGGCCCGGCTCACGCTCGCATTGCAAAGTTGACTGACTTTGGACTGGCTAAGAGTTTCACTCATTCGGGAATGAGCGGAGTAACCATGGCCGGCGAGATGGCCGGAACACTAGCCTACATGCCTCCCGAGCAGCTCAGAAACTTCCGTGACGTAAAACCTCAATCAGATATTTATGCTGTGGGAATGACCGCATACAGTTTATTGAGTGGAACGCTCGCGCTGGATCTCACCAGAAAGACGAGTGTGAATGACACAATCCGTGCAATCTTTGAACAGCCCTGCATTCCACTCAATCAACGAGCTCCACACATACCGCAACCCGTTTGCGACATCATCGACCGTGCCCTCGCAAAAGATCCTGCTCAACGTTGGCAATCGGCGGGCGCGATGAGAAATGCTCTCCTTTACGCGGTGGCGCAACAATAATTAACATCATTTTACTTTGCCTCAAATTCTCATCTAGCTCAAAGTGATGGATGTTTTGGTTCGTGTCATTTCGTGTGACTTCGTGGATCGCCTTTAATTCCCGGACAAAGGGAACGATCCACGAAATCACACGAACTAGACACGAAATTGCTGATCAGCGGATCGACTTTTCAGGCAAGTCAGGTCTCATAGACATTATCGTCAATTCCTATTTTGTCTCATCGATCAAACATATTCCTTTACTTGAACCGGCCATTTTCCGCATAATACGGCCCTCTTCGCAGGAAAAGAATCGCGGAGATACACTTAGCGCGGGCCTACGCCCGCGTTTCGCATGAGGAGAGGTGGATATGAGATCGATTTGGAAGGGTCACATTCGTTTCCTGCTGGTTGCTATACCAGTACGCATCTATAACGCAATCGAAACCAGCGAGAAGATCCAGTTCAATCAACTCCACCGAGACGACTACGGCCCAATCGGTTATGACAAACGCTGCAAAAAGTGCGGCCAGATTGTTAGCGGCGACCAGATCACCAAGGGCTACCAGTATGAGCCTGATCGATACGCCATCGTCGAACCCGACGACATTGCCAAGGTCAAAATCAAAACCACCAAAGCGGTCGATATCGTCGGCTTCGTTGACCGTTCAGAAATTCCCACAACTTTTTACGACGCTCCATATTTCGCCGGCCCCGACGGTCCGGTTTCGGAAAAGCCCTATGCTTTGCTGCGGGAAGTGATGAAGCAAACCGGTAAGATCGGCGTCGGCAAAGTTGTATTAAGAGATCGAGAAGATCTCGTTGCGGTGTTTCCGCACGAAGACGGACTTGTTCTTCAGAAACTTCATTATCCGCACGAGCTGCGCAAAATGGATGACGTTCCTGAGATTGACGGCGTCGGCAAACTGACTGCCGCCAAGTTGAACAAAAACGAACTCAAGCTCGCATCAACCCTGGTTCAGGAAATGGTCACCACGCTTGCTGAGATCGACACTGAAGACAATTACTACAACGCGCTGCGCAAAATGATCGATGCGCGAATCAAAGGCAATAAAGTTGTTGAACTTGAAGAAGTTGAAGAAATACCGAGACTTGATATTATGAGCGCCTTGAAGAAGAGTTTGCAGGCATCGAATCGCAAACCCATGGTCAAGGCACCGGCAACTGCAGCGAAGAAGAAGCCGCAGATCACGTTGGTGAAAGCGAAGGCCACAGCAACCAAGAAGCGCAAAGCTTCATAAGTCGCTGGTAGCTTTTCGGTAATAAATGAAAGACAAAGGCCCTAAGGTAATCTCCTTCCCCTCACCTGTCCCAACGAAGGCAGATTATCAACGTGTCAAATCGTCTTACTCAATCAAAGAAATCAAACAGCTTTTCGGGCTGAGCGAAAAGACGATCCGGCGCTGGACCGAGCAAGGAATCATCCAGGCGTCTACGCCTTCTCAAACACCCGACTTTACTTACGATTTTCAAGCGCTGACCCAGTTCCGTCGTGTCCGTGAACTCCGTTCACAGGGACAAAGCATTCGTCAAATCGAGGCGGAGCTACAGGGACAATTGAGTTTGTTTCGTCCTGAAGCTAGCCGGATTACTCGGTTGTTAACTCCGTTTGAGGAGGCTTTGTTACTGCACGAGCAGGGTGATCCGACGGCTGCCGAGCATTATGCTGAGGCGATTAGTGAGGGCGACAATGTTGCTGAAGCATATTGCAACCTGGGAATTCTCAATCTCGAACGAGGCGAGATTCCCAAAGCGCTCGACAACTTTACTTTGTCATTAAAGAACGATCCGCGTCACGTTGAAGCCCATTACAATCTCGCAAATCTATATTACGACGCTGGTAACTTAAATCTGGCGAAGTTGCATTACGAGGCAGCCGCACAAGTCGAGCCCGGCTTTTCGCTCGTCTACTTCAACCTCTCACTCGTTTACCACAAGCTCGGCGATCTAGCAGCCGCGTCCGCTACACTTCAGAAGTACCAGGAACTCGAGCCTGAAGATGAAGATATTGAAGTGTTGAATCAGATTCTGAAGGCGATGCAAGTGAATCTTGCGTTAGA
>JBKPQV010000233.1:0-3391 GCA_046734235.1 Acidobacteriota bacterium | reverse complement strand
GAATGGTCTCGTGGGCTCGGAGATGTGTATAAGAGACAGCGCCTGATCCCAACCTTTCAACAAATCTCATTCTCACTTGGTGATGTTGTCTATGAATTCAGTGGACATTTGGATTACGTTTACTTCCCAACCACAGCGATTATCTCTTTGCTTTACACGATGGAAAACGGCGCGACGGCCGAAATGGGATTAACGGGCAATGACGGTGTAGTGGGGATTGCTCTCTTCATGGGAGGCGAAACCATGCCCAACCGCGCCGTGGTCCAAAGCGCCGGCTACGCTGTCCGCATGAAGGCAAAGGTGTTGCAGGCAGAATTCGCGTTGGGAGGTAAGTTCCAACGCCTGTTGCTGCGTTATACGCAAGCATTAATTACTCAGATTTCGCAGACTGCGGTATGTAACCGTCTTCACTCAGTTGAACAGCAACTATGTCGTTGGCTTTTGCTGAGCCACGACCGACTGAGAACAAATGAGTTGATAATGACTCAGGAACTGATGGCCGACATGTTAGGTGTGCGTCGCGAGGGAGTCACTGTGGCTGCCGGTTACCTCCAGGACATAGGAGCAATTAGTTATGTCCGAGGCCGCATTCAGATCCTGGATCGTGAGAAATTAGAAGGTACAGCTTGCGAGTGTTACCAGGTTGTCAAAGACGAGTTTGATCGCCTACTTGGATAGCCCGCGACCAACTGTACCCATACTCATCGCAGGGTAGCCGCTTTCAGCAGTTAACTCAGCGCCATCCTTCCTACTTTATTCAGATTTCGCCTGTTCGCATGGATAAAGTAAGTCCTGGTTTTTTCTGTTTATATGTGTGCCAACGCACATACGACAACTCTCGCGGGTTGTTAAGCTGAGTCTTCTACTGAGCGCCCTCATCCTTCAGTTGCACAAGGGGGAAAGCACAAAGAGCACAAAACCCTTCATAGTGTAAAGTTTGTGCTCTTTGTGGTATTTACCATTTTGAAGGCAAGGCGTCCACGCAGCATTCCTGTTAACCGCTGTAATCTTTTCGTCATACCAGCATCACTCACCGTTTTTGAAAAAGAAGTTGCAATGTGCGATGCGTGACATAAGCAGTTACGAAGCCGTCACAAGCTGAACCGTCTGTGCGTTGGTCCGCATAGCTATTGCTATCAAACAAGGTTTACCGCGCATATGTGTGTTGTAGCACCGACGGCGACCTTTGCTGTTTTGTAGTATTGAAATTGACGAGAACCTTCCCCCTGAGACATGCATGTGACACTGAGCAAGATCCTGGTC
Source organism: Acidobacteriota bacterium (assembly GCA_046734235.1). Taxonomy (GTDB): domain Bacteria; phylum Acidobacteriota; class Blastocatellia; order Pyrinomonadales; family Pyrinomonadaceae; genus PSRF01. The sequence continues at coordinate 2,128 of JBKPQV010000233.1, read as the reverse complement.
GCTCGGTCCACCAGTAAAGAGTATTTGGGAGAGAGTGTGTACGAACTAACACTTATGAATCGAGTTAAAGGCATTAACTGGAATACCGCCGTGTTTATGGGACTGTTTCACCTTGGTGCGGTTGCCGCCCTCTTTGTGTGCAATTGGAGGGCGGTATTGTTATCTATCGTCCTCTGGTGGGTAGCGGGGAGCTTAGGGGTTGGAATTGGCTTTCACAGACTGTTGACTCATCGTAGTTATAAGACTTCAAAGCTGGTTGAATACTTTCTGACGATCTGCGGCACGCTCGCGCTTGAAGGCGGTCCTATCTATTGGGTTGTGACGCACCGCATCCACCACGCGCATGCGGACGGGCCTGGTGATCCGCATACACCGCGAGATGGTCGCTGGTGGTCACACATGGGATGGATTCTGAGCGGTACTGCCCAACAGTATGACCGTTTGGTCGTGGCACACTATGCCCCCGATTTGATAAAGGACAGATTTCATATTTGGATCAACCGCCTGTATTGGCTGCCGCTCGTTTTCGTTGGTGTAGCGTTGCTGGCATTCGGTGGCTGGTCATATCTGATGTGGGGCATATTCTTTCGTGTGACTTTCAATTTGCATGCAACCTGGTTGGTCAATTCAGCGACGCACATGTGGGGCACGCGTCGGTTCTCAACGTCTGATGATTCAAGGAACAACTGGTGGGTCGCGCTGTTGACCTTTGGTGAAGGCTGGCACAACAACCATCATGCTCACCCGACTGCCGCGCGCCATGGACTTGCCTGGTACGAAATCGACATCAATTGGTGGGGAATTCGCGTTATGCAGTTTTTGGGGCTCGCGAGAGCGATCAAATTGGTCAGTCTGGCTCAGCGGTTTTTGGCATGATGGAAGGCGCTGGGGGCGCCAAACGTCGAACGGGAAAATAGATCAATGAATAACAAAGGCGATACCAGTTCGATTATCCTGGTTGTGGAAGATGTTAACGAGACTCGCGACGGCATTGAGAAACTGTTGAAGGCCGATGGGTATCGCGTGACACTGGCTCGGGATGAAAGAGACGCGATCGAAAGCGCCCAACGAGAACCTCCGAACCTGATTTTGGTGAGCGTGGCTGGATTACCTCACGAAGTTGTTATTGCCGCACAACATATCCGCGAGTCTGGCGGACTAGATGCCAATGTGCCAGTTGTGGTCTTCTGCATTGCAGAGATCGATGAGGGTGCGGAAGTCGCGATCGAAAACAACGTGTATATCACTCGCCCGGACAATTTCAATCAGTTGAGAACACTTTTAGCTCGTCTGCTAACTGAGATTCCGATTGCCGCCTGAATAAGACTAAGTTCATATAATAGGCTCATGCTTAGTCGCAGTGTCGTTCGGTAAGTAATATCGCAGCGTTGATTAACTCGGCGGCAACGAATGGCTTCGGAAGGTGCATTTCGTATCCAGCGGCGAGCGCGCGCTTTCGGTCGTCAGTTCCAGCATAGGCCGTTAATGCCACTGCCGGAGTTCTTTCGCCATGTTCTTCGCCGAGTTGACGTATTCTGCCGATCAGATCATAACCGTTCATCTCCGGCAATCCGATGTCTGAGATCAGCAGATCGAATCGTTGCCGCTCCATTTGATCCAGCGCTTCAGTGGCAGAGCCTACTGAGACCACTTCGGCTCCGCACGTCGTCAGCACCAGGACGACAAGCTCACGAGTGTCCCGTTCATCATCTACAACGAGCACGCGCTGACCACTAAGCGAGTGTTGCGCTATGGTCGGACTATTCCGTTCAATCGTTGGGTCTGTTTTTTCTGTTGCGTTGGGGATTTCATGAACAATCGGCAGCGGAAGCATAACCTTGAAGGTGGTACCGGCATTCGTACCGGAACTTTCAGCCGTAACCGTTCCTCGATGAAGTTTAACCAACTGACGCACAATTGAGAGGCCTAGTCCAAGCCCACCATTGCTGCGTGTGTTCGAGGAATCAGCTTGGCGAAAGCGCTCGAAGACGTGCGGCAGCAGCTCGGGGGCGATGCCTTGCCCGCTGTCGCTAACGGTGATCGCAATGTGCGACTCATTTCTTTTCAGGAGTACCTGGACGTCACCTTTGGCAGGTGTGAACTTTATCGCATTGGCTAATAGGTTCCG
>JBKPQV010000232.1:0-4411 GCA_046734235.1 Acidobacteriota bacterium | reverse complement strand
TACCACCCGCTTCAGAAACTGTGCGAAAACTCGGAACGGAAAAGAACCCTAACCACAAAGACCCAAAGACAAAAGGCACAAATTTAACTCTTAAAGGGCAGTTTGTGTCTTTGAGTCTTTGTGTCTTGGTGGGTAAGGTCTACATTCAGACTTTTCACACAGTCTCTTCAGCGGCGTGGAGTTTCAATTTCTCGCTACTGACTCGCGTTTCCATTAAGTCTACGGCAGGAAGGTGAGACTCCACTCCGTTTCAGAGATTGTGTGAAAACTTGAGTTTGCAGGTTCGATTTAATTGGTGTGAGTTCGTGTCGTTTCGTGGATCGTTCTTTACCTCAACCTAAGAGATGATCCACGAAACTACACGAACAGAGGACTGACTCCAGTCCGAGTATTCACAGTCTGATTGAACCGAGCAGATCTGATTTCTGATTGAATTCGATCTGATCTGTTCATCCGGTGTTCATCTGCGGCTCATTTTTGTTTTGATCAATTTACATACTGTTCATACGCACGTCACCAACCGTTAACCATCCGTAGATACCTTCTCGCTCCAACAATCCTGAAAGGAGCTTCGCTCATGATACGTCTGCTGGGTTCGGCACTCGCCGTACTCGCTCTTACCACTTCGTCTATTTCTCTACGTGCAGTTACTCCCGCTCCTGCACCATCACTTACCCCAGGAATTACGCTAATTGGCAAGGGGGTAGTGAGCGGATCAGCCCTCGACTCATCGGAACTCCCCGGGAATATTTGTCAGGCCTCGGCGACAAGTAATTGTGTACCTAAAGCAATCTTTGGTGGCTTTGGCTCTGATCTTACATACACGGGTCACGATAATGTTTTTCTCGCGGCACCCGATCGTGGACCCTTCGATGGCCTAACAGATGTCCCGTATCTTGATCGGTTCTATTTCCTTCACATCACCACTGACCTTGGAGCTCCCTTTCCCAACATTCGCACACAGTTGCTCGAGACGCGATTCTTCAAAGACTATGGAAATCAGAATTTTGTAGGCGCTGCGGGAGATTTTGAGGAGCGTCTCGATCCGGAAGGGATTCGTGTTGGACCAAATGGGAATTTCTATATCTCAGATGAATATGGTCCTTATATTTTTGAGTTCAATAGACAAGGCCATCTGGTTCGGCGGCTTGAAGTACCAAACAAGTTTTTCATCGATAATCCGAGCTCCGATCCGAATACAGAATTGTTGGGCAATACGGCTGGGCGACAAGCGAATCGCGGTATGGAAGGACTGGCAATCAGCCCAGACGGCACGACGTTGTTTGGCATCATGCAGAACGCTTTGCTCCAGGACCACGGCCTAACCCCGGGAACCACGGATCGTCTTGGACTAAACAACCGTATTCTCAAGATTAATCTGTCGACGGGTGAGACACATGAATACGTCTATGTGCTCGATGCAATCAATCGCGGACAGGGTGTCTGTGAGATTCTGGCAATTAACGATCATGAGTTTCTGGTTATCGAGCGCGATAATAGATCAAACCTTCAAACACCGCCTCAGGCGCCGACCCGGAAGACGATTTATAAGATCAATCTAAACGGATCCACTGACGTTTCTGACGTTGAGAGTCTCCCCGCGGGCGCTTTGCCGGCGGGCACCGTGCCGGTCAGCAAGACGCTCTTTATTAATTTGCTAGATGCCGACCTGAATCTTGCGGCAACTATTCCTGAAAAGATTGAAGGTCTCGCGTGGGGACCGGATCTCGCTGATGGCCGTCATGTGCTGTACGTGATTAGCGACAACGATTTGAATTCGAATCTTGCGACGCAGATTTATGCTTTCGCGATTGACCCCTCGCTCTTGAATTTCCAGGCGCAAATATTACCCGAGCCACTCTATCCGCCAGGCCAGGTTAAGAAAGCGTTGAAGGCAGAGAACCGTCAATAATTCGAACAATCTATTTGTCCCTCACCGCAAAGCTGCAACCAGGAGGCAGGAACTCCTGGTTGCGGCTTGTTGTGTCCTCAGTCAGACACCGAGTTGCGACTGGGACTTTGTTGGTGTTCGTGTGATTTCGTGGATCGCTCTTAACCGAAACATGACAGACGATCCACGAAATCACACGAACTTACACGAACCGATCTTAACGTTCCCATGTAAGATGACCGATAATGGCTTTGGCGTATTAATTGGTTCCCAGTCAAATATATCGAGTAGCCCGACTAATCCGCGGCTAACATACGATTGCAGGGGACTCGTCATGTGCTCTACTTCTTAACTTGGAAAATGTTTTGATCAAGTCTGTCAAATACCTGGTCATAGGTCTCATCGTTAATGTCGGGATTATCATCATTGTCGGCTCATATTTACTGGTGTCGATTGCTCTAAGCTACAACGGCCGATGTGGAGTTTTTTGGTTCTTTGGCGGTGAGGGTAGGCCATGTCCCTTGCTCGAATATATGAGGCAGGAACTATGGTTTATCTTAATCCCGATCGTGTTCGAATTGTGGTGGTTGATCTTGCCTGCATTTGCCGTACTCCCGGGTATCGGTTATTTCATCGGTCGTCGTCGAAACCCATGAAATTTGCCAGTGTCGCCTTGTTCATTATTCTCGCTTGGCCGAGCCTTGTCATCGGTCAGCCGTCGAACAATTCGTCGAGTCGTGCAACGTTGAATTCAGCAGCAAATCGGGCTTGGCCGGCATTCTTCAGTCGGTTTCGCAGCGCAATACACAAACGTGATAGAAAAGCTCTGCGTCAAATGCTTTCGCCAGATCTTCACTATAGTTCTGGCCACCATCCAACAAATAATCTAGATGAGGCTTTCAAGTATTGGGATGAGAGCGATGGTTGGCGAGGCTTCGATCGCATTCTTAGTCAGGGCACGGTGCCGCTTGGCCGTTGGTGGAATAACGGTAGCCTTCCTGAAAGACCTAGTCGAGTTGCTCCAGCGGCGGCGAATAGACGAATCAATATTGATCGAGAGCGCATTCATTGGTACGCAATCTTTGAATTTCACGAAGACGGCCGATGGTATTGCAATATTTTCAAACTGTGTTGCGATTGAGATACCTTTCCTACGCAACCGTTGTTAGCGAAATGGCGATAGGGATGTGAAGCTAAGATGAAATACGGCTTGTCATTTTTTGCGCTATCGGTGTTGGTTATATCGAGTTGTTCGATCGGATCTCGAGGACCTTCTGACGCAACGTCTAAGGACGACAGTTCGACGATCTTCCTGGGCATGAAGCGCGAAGTTGCAGAGGGAATCATCAGGAAGTGCGGTGGTCAGGATATCACTGCAAACTTGGAAGTGGTTGGACCTGAAGGTGAGTGGCCGTTGAGTGGCCGGTTCTGGGATTTAGGAGGCTACGATGCGGTGTTGGAAATCTCAGAAGAAGATGGAAAGGTGAATTGGATTGGCCATTGGACCACCGACGATTTTTCCAAAAGTAAAGAACATCGAGCGGCAAGTCGGAAGAGCTTGAAATCAGTAACATTCAACGAGCCGAATAAGACAGTGAAGCTAGAGGTTTTCTAATTTTGATTATCACCCGGCTGTTTTAGCCCGAGCAGGTTGAGATTATTGTTTGCCTCAGTCAGACAACGAGTTGTGGTTGGGGAATCTTTGGTGTGATTTCGTGTAATTTCGTGGATCGTTCTTAACCGCAACATAACAGACGATCCACGAAATCACACGAAATCACACCAAATCACTCGAACAGGTCTCAGCTTTCCTATAAGATGACAGATGATGGCTTTTGCGTATTAATTGGCCTTTGGATTGGGCTACACCCTTAGGTTCAACACATCATCTGAGTGGCAAACATGGCACTCCTAACGGAGTGCAACTTTCGTGGCTGCGCATGGTCTATAAACATTGCACTCCTCTGGAGTGCGGTGCGCTCGCCCTTAGAGTAGTCCTTTGTTAAGTTTCATGGGCGAAGTTGCTCGAACGTAACCTGCGAAAGAAATCATCGTGTACGACGAATCATTTTGGAATACGCGTTACGCTGGCGATGATTATCTGTACGGTACAGAGCCGAATACATTTTTGATGGAGCACTGCGGCGATCTACATGGACCAGTGTTGTCTCTTTCTGAAGGTGAAGGTCGGAATGCCGTCTTTCTGGCATCTCGCGGTTTAGAGGTGATCGGTACTGACATTTCGTCAGTCGCGTTGGAAAAGGCGAAGAAATTGGCTCAGTCACGCGGTGTGAAAATCAAGACTGTAGTTGCCGATCTAGCGTCTTATGAACCAGAAGGAAATTACTATGGCTCGGTAGTATCAATCTTTGCACATCTTCCGAGTAAAATTCGAAATCGGATTTATCCGTTAATAGAGCATTCACTCAAACCCGGTGGCATCTTGCTTCTAGAGGCATACTCCGAGAATCAACTGTCCCGAGAAACAGGTGGACCAAAGGATGTAGACATGCTTATGAC
>JBKPQV010000231.1:0-4451 GCA_046734235.1 Acidobacteriota bacterium | reverse complement strand
GCCACCGCCCAACTGCTCATCCTTGACGTTCCAACTGTAAAGACCACCAAACTTGAGGTCATGATTACCGACCACCTTGGAGAAGTCATCCTTCCAAATCCACAGATCCTCATTGTTAACCCATGGGCCTTCCTTCCAGATGTTGTCGTAGCCGCCGCCATTCCACATCAGACTGGGAACATTTGGGCTTTGCGGAAACACGGTTGGAAACTTCGAGGCGATATCCGCCACCAACGCCTCAGATTGTGGGGAGGTGTTGATGAAGATGTTGTTGCCCGCCTTCGAAAACTGAAAGTCATTAACCGCGGTTGAACTCAAGGTATTGGTTAGCTTAACGGAAAAACTCTTGCTCGGCTGATTCCAGTCGTCCGCCAAAGTTGGAAAGGGCACGTCACCCCACTGCTGTGTGTCCTGGCCGTGAGTCCATTTCTCATTAATAAAGCGAACCATCAGGTTCATCTTGCTGGTGAGTGTTGCATCACCGCGGATGGAATCCTGACGAGTTCTCACTGGTTGAATAGGCGAGCTAACCCAAAGGTTGCCGCCGGCATTTGGATCCGGGAAGATCTTCACCAGCGCGAGACCAGCGGGGCTGAGTCGTGCTGTGGGAATCTTGTCGCCCGGATAGCAGGCGCTGAAGTCTCCACCCACCGTACCCTTTGCGTCGCAACGTCCGGGGAGGAACGGATCCTTTGGCCTTGGGTTGGTCAAAGTACCACTGAAATCACCAAGTTTCTCAGCCGCAGTCGGGACGCGACCGGAAACTGTGGTACCGCGATCTTCATAGCGCCACTCTTCAGACCAGAAGAAAAAGATTTTATTCTTCCAAATTGGACCACTGAAATTTCCACCGAAGTTGTTGTACTTCAAATAAGGTCTTTCAGCTTTTGTTCGCCCCGCAGCGATTTGCTCCGGAGTGAGAGGCACCTTATTGATGAAGAAATTGTTCGCGTTCAGGCTATCGTTGCGCAAGAACCAAAACCCGGTGCCGTGAAAATCATTACTGCCGCCCTTGGTTACCAGGTTGATCACAGCGCCCTGGGACTGACCAAATTCGGCGCTGAAGCTATTGCGCTCTACGCGAAATTCCTGAATCGAGTCGATGGAGGGGAAAACGAGCAGTGTGCGGTTCGAACCGACGTCCATGTTGTTGACGCCGTCAACGGTCCATAGATTCTGATTCGAGCCGTTGCCGTTCACCGACATATCAACACCACCATCGAGTCCGGTTCCCTTGGCTGCGAAACTACCATTAGTTGCCGGTGAGACTCCGGGCACGAGCAACGCTAACTGAGAGTAGTTACGACCATTCAGTGGCAACTCCGTCACCTGCTTCTCAGCGACAAGGCTGCTCACATCTCCGCTTCGTGTATCAACCGGAGCAGCGTCGCTGGTGACCGTGACTGTTTCACTCACCGCGCCTACTTGCAGATCAAGATTGACGGTTCGGTTCTCTCCAACGTGAAGGTCAACCGCCTCAGCGACCGTCTTCTTGAATCCTTGTGGAGACGTGCTGATGGTGTATTTCCCGACGGGCACACTGGAAGCTAAGTAGAAACCGTTATCATCAGCGGTGACGGTACGTGATGCTCCTGAGGCCTCGTCTTGAATCAGTACCTCGGCCTTTGGTACAGCAGCGCCTTTAGGATCGCGGACGGTGCCGCTTATCGATCCGACCGTAGTGACCTGGCCATAAACGGTCGCAAACATACCAGCGCCGATTAACACAACCACTACTTGCAAAGCCAACTTCTTCAGCATGAATGACCTCCTCAAGGTTTCCTTCCGAAGAGTTAAGTAATCCTCGTGAATTACTCACTCGACGATCGGCATTGCGAATCTGAGCCTTGCCTAATGACTTTGAACTATTACGTTATAGGAATACTTTTGCTTGCGACTGCAACAAAGCTGAGAACTACATAAAACTACACTGCTGGCCTCCATGCGAACGATCCTTTTGGACTATCACTCGCCTGGAGATCGAATTAGGAAGCACCTGCGTTTTAATAAAAACAGGACCCGTCGACATTACGCGACGAGCAAAAGCAGTTAAGTTTTTTGAATTACGATCGACTAAAAAAAACTTGAGATCTGTTGCAAGACCACTGTCCCAAATGCAAAGGATGTGCCGACCTACGACTCATCAAGTTTCCTCAGGAAGAGGCCCGTCTTCGTTACTCCCCGAAGGAGAGAGATCGGCTGGCCGATGCAATTTCTGCAACCCATAATCCGAATTCCTGAATTTTGGAGGGACCTTTGTTGCGGGGCCAGACAAAAGTATTTTGGGACGGTTCTGACACCTATTTTTCTACATGTCATTGGAGAGTTTCTACATTTCGTTGAAGAGTTAGCACGAATCATTTGGATGGGTTGAGAACTCGAATGCGATTGACTAAGCGCTCCAGTTGTACTAATTATGGCGCGCTCTTTTAGGCAATCGCATCGGCCTTGATTAGATGCGCTGACCTTCCTCGCTTGTGGAATAACTCTGTTGCGACAAATAGACCTCAATAACGCGAACGCCGCGCACATCGAAACCGTCGGTGATATCAATCGTCAGATCGTCCTCAACTACGTTCGTGAGCGCGAGCCGATCTCCCGGGCAGACCTCGCAAAAGAGACGGCACTACAACGCTCAACTATCTCACGCATAGTGGATGGACTGATCGCTGAGGGTCTTATCGAAGAGCATTCAGGGCAGTCCTCAGGCGGACGTCCACCAACGTTGTTACGTCTCCGTGCTGCAGCCGCGGCGGCCATCGGCGTGGATATAGCAACGACTCGGACCATCGTGGCGATGAGTGATCTCGCTGGTCGCGTAATATTTCACGAGGAGTTTGCTACCAATCCCAGAGCGGACAAAACAGTAAAACTGATAGTGTCGAGTGTCCGCCGTCTGGCTCGGAAAACCAACCAACGGATTGAAGGTGTCGGCATTAGTCTTCCCGGCATCGTCGAAAACAAAACCGGCACAGCCCTGTTTGTTCCGTTCTTCAAATGGGAGAACTGGGCCGTTGCGCAGGAAGTAAGTAACGCTGTTGGTTTGCCCGTCATTGCGGATAACGATGCCAATGCGGCTGCGCTCGCCGAGCTCTGGTTTGGGCGATCAGCAATTCGAGGGATTCGCGACTTCGTTCTAGTTCTGGTAGAGGAAGGTCTGGGGACCGGAATGGTCCTTGATGGCGAGGTCTATCATGGAGAAAACGGCGCTGCTGGAGAGGCTGGGCATATGAACATCGGTACCCGAGCTCCGATTGAATGTGCTGCCGGCAGCCGAGAATGCTGGGAAGCTTTTGCATCCGAACGGGCAGCCCTGGCGCGATATGCGAGATTGGGAAGCGGTACTAACAGCCGCCGGTTAAGTTTTCTCGAGCTCATGGATCGAGCGCGTATTGGACACGAGCCGGAGCGAACGGCTCTGATTGAAACAGCGGAGTCCCTTGGAGTCGGTATTTCGAACCTAATCAAAGTTATCAGTCCGAAAACCGTTATCGTCGCAGGGAACATTACGCGCGTTTGGTCTCTGATCTCAAAACCACTTCAGGACTCTATAGCTGAGAACAGTATCTGCAGGGGACTCGATTCCTGCCGGATCATTCCTTCAACGCTCGGACATCAGACGAGGCTGATGGGCACTTTTAGTTTGATACTGGCGAATAAGTTCGCGACCTTGACTCCTAACCAAAACGCGTACGGCAAAGCTGCCGGTGCGCTTTAGCCGTCTTAACGTAATCAATCCACTGGCAAGTTGGAACCGAAGTCGACCAGGCCATACGAACTGCGCCGGGTAATCTCGACGTTCATTACTTTCCACCAGCCATCAGCAGCGTTAGAATCACAGAGTTCAAAATGCGAATACAGTTTGATCGATAAGGGTGAACTGACCGGCTGCAGGGAGGTAACCTCCACAGCAGTGGAGGATCGGCAGATGGCATTTCGAGTTAGTCTGACCATCATTCGTCACAGAGTTTCACTCAGCATTTTCGCGCTCTTCTTTTTGCCAAACTTGGCATCAGCACAAGTGGGTGTGAGCTCCAAGGTGCAGATGCAGGAAATGAGCAAGCGGGAATTGCAACTCAGTGAACTAAGCAAGGGAACTAACAAAGAGATCGATCCCAAGCGCGCGCAAGCCATCAAGGAACAGGTGAACGAAGACTTCTATCGGATTCTTAAACTGCACAACGACATGGTCCGCGCAATTGATGACAAGAGCCCTCTCGATTATCGGGTCATCACGAATGCGAGTGGCGAGATTAACAAGCGCGCCACACGCCTGCAATCAATGCTGGCACTCGGTCCCGCTGAACAAACCGAACCGAACAGACCTCAACTTGCTGACTCAGCCGCGTTGTCAACAAAGGATGATCTCATCAAGCTCTGTAGAAAGATTGAGTTGTTCATCAAAAACCCGATTATCGACACTCCGGGTACGATCGACTCGCAGCACCTGG
>JBKPQV010000230.1:0-3907 GCA_046734235.1 Acidobacteriota bacterium | reverse complement strand
TGAGGAAGTTCAGCGGTATGAGATCGAACTGATCAGGCAGGCACTTCACCGCACGCGGGGAAATCAACGCCGTGCTGCAAAGCTTTTAGGCGTGAAAGTCACTACGCTCAATTGCAAGATCAAGCGCTTCGGAATTTCGCTTAGCGAATACGAAGGCGACTGGGGCGTCCTGGCGTAAAACCCTTGGAATTTCAGATTGAAGATTGCAGATTTCAGATTGGATTAACTGATCGCGAGGCGGTCGAAGAATCTGAGATCTGCAATTCAAATCTGAAATCTTCAATCTAAAATCTTAAATCCCTTTCCTTCCTTAAAAAATTGCAAAATATTTTGTTGCCTCACGGGAACAAATAGTGCTATAAGCATTTTTCTGTTAACGTTAACCTATTCTTTTGCAAATGAAGAAAAAGCCCAAAAAACAAGTTACGCTTGCTGATATTGCCGCTAAGGCTGCCGTGACACCGATGACGGTTTCGCGTGTCATTAACAGTAGTGGCTATGTCCATAGCGAGACTCGAGAGCGCGTGCAGCGCGTTGCACGCGAGATGAACTATCGACGCAACGGCCTCGCGCGCGGACTGAAACGACAACGAACCGAAACTGTCGGCATGGTCATTGGTGATATCGCAAATCCGTTTGCCGCAGAACTCAGTCGCGGCGTGCGCGAGGTTCTGGAAGAGCGAGGCTACACACTGTTCATTTGCATCAGCGAACACACCGCCAAGGAAGACGTGCAGGCGTTTGACTCGCTTGCCGATCATCGCGCCGATGGAATCATTGTGGCTACCCGCGCCTCGAAGAGCGGCAACGACCGGCTTGAGGAGCTAATTGATTCAGGCGTTCCTGTGGCCCTGATCGGTAGAGACTTTAGACACCCTTATGCCGACCTGGTTCTGGCCGACAACTTGAAGGGCGGTTACGAAGCCACTCGACACCTCATCGATTCGGGACACAAACGTATCGGTTTTATTGGAGTTTCACTTACTGAAGGCCTTCGACTCCGTCGTTTTCAGGGCTATCTCGAAGCTCTGAAAGATCATGATCTTCCCGTTGAAGAACAACTGATTGTTGGCAGTGGTGATTACGGCGAACAAATGCCGGGCTACTCTACCGAAGAGATGGGTTACGACGGCATGTTGAAGTTGTTGGAACTTGAAAACCGTCCCAGCGCGGTCTTTGCCCGAAATGACTTCACTGCAATGGGAGCTATCAACGCGATCAAACGCGCTGGTCTACACATTCCCGACGATATTGCACTGATTGGCTACGACGACATTCCTTTGGCGTCTCATACTTCCCCAACATTAACGACTGTGCGACAACCGACACGTGAACAAGGTAAGTGCGCAGCGGAATTTTTGCTGAACCGCATTGAAGGCGATCGCGAGCAACCGCGATCTGAGAAGACGTTTCAATGTGAATTAATCATTCGCGAATCGACCAAAACGATCAGCCAGGTCGCGGCCAGCAGCAGTCGAAACCGAAAAACCAGGACAGCCTAAAGTACTTACCTCGAACCTTTCGAGGTTGAAGTAAATACTTCAATCTAACGCTGTGCAGCTATGTTAGCGATAACAGAAAGAATTTGTTTGAAGGAGATTACTGTAATGGCAAATCAACAGGAAAAAGTCCCATCCGCGTTGAAACAAGCACTCACTGGTTACCTGGCGACGAGTACTCCTAGACAGTGGCAAGTGCTGTTGTCTGTGTTCTTTCTACTGGCCCTCGCGTTGACGGCAGTGGCGCAGCAGATTACTTCATCAGTCACAGGCGTAGTGATAGACGAGAACAAGTCGCTCGTTCCTAATGCAGCTGTCGTGGTTGAAAGCACTCAACTATCGATTCGCCGCACGGCGACAACAAATGAAGAGGGCTATTTTAACGTCCCGAACCTGCCGGTTGGGCTTTACCGGGTCTCCGTTCAGGCGCCGGGTTTTAGCGACTACGCACAAGAGAATGTGAAAGTCGACGTTGGCATCACGTTGTCCTTGAATATCACGATGACGATAAAGCAAATTGCGCAGCAGGTAGACGTGCGCGACGAGGTTTATCAAACCATCAACAAGGAAAATGCCAATGTCGAGACATTGATCTCAGGCACACAGGTTACGGAGATATCGCTTAATGGTCGCAACTGGGCGCAATTGGTAAACCTCGCACCCGGCACCAGCGCGATTAGTAATGATTCTCAGCAGGGAACCAATGTGCGCATCGACGATACGGCGATCAATGGCCTCCGGCGACGTACCGCACCTACACTCGACGGCATCAGCAACGTCGATCACGGCTCAGTTGGTACTCAGGTTAATAACATCAGCGTCGACGCAATTCAGGAATTTAAGTTGGTTTCCAGTCCTTACAGCGCGGAGTATGGTTCACAAGCGGGCCCTTCGATCAACGTTGCAACCAAACGAGGCACTTCGGATTTTCATGGCTCACTGTTCGAGTTTATTCGACACAACAAACTGAATGCCTATTCGTGGGAAAGTAAGCAGGTGACCGTTGGTCAACCGACGAAGCCTTACCTGCGATTCAATAACTTTGGCGGTTTTATTGGTGGTCCAATTTACAAGAAGAAGCTTTTCTTCTTTGGTGGGCTTGAATACAAATTGCCGCGCACGACGGCAGGCGTGAATGAATTGGTCCCGACTGACGCGATGCGTCGCGGGGATTTCAGTGCCTTCTTACCAACAGGACTTCCAGCAAACTACACATGCTCAACAGCGATTCCAGCTGGTAATTCGGCAGACAAGTTCATTCTGTGCGACAAGTCGGCTTCAACAAACGGTACTCCTTTCGCGAATAACATCATTCCACTTGCCAAGCAGTCTCCCAACGGAGTCGGATTGATGAAACTATGGCCGCACGCAACCTCAGGCGTGGATCGCTTCATCGGTTCACCTTCAATCAAGCGAGATGTGCGACAAGAGCTTTTGCGAGTCGATTATCAATTGAACGATCGCGTGACAATTTTTGGCCGCTGGTTGCGCGACAGATTTGATTCCGACAACCCGCTCGGTTCTACGTTTGATAATCAGGTGCTTCCCATTGCTCCCGACAATCACATCCGCCTTGGTAAGACCTTGCTGGTTAGTTACACGCACGTGTTAACTCCATCGGTTGTCAACGAAGCGATGGTCTCCTGGCAACGAAATGATCAGGAGGTTACTTATCAGGACGACTCATTGATTGCTCGAAGCACCTACGGTATCAATTTCACCGAGATTTTTGCGGAGAACCGGCTCAACAAGATCCCCGAATTTTCGGTCCAGGGTTATTCAACTTTGAGTGGCAATGGCCTGCCTTACACAATCGACGCGCGCAACTGGGAGGTTCGCGACAACATGACCTGGGTTCATCAAGACCATTCGTTCAAGTTTGGCTTCCTCTATCAGAACAGCAACAAGAATGAAAACACTCGTGTTCGTGACGGTGGCACTATTACCTACAGTACTGGTTCCACAGCAGGTACATCCTTCCGACCACAAGACAGCGGCAACGCCTTAGCGAATCTCTTGCTGGGGGCTTACACGCGTTATTCGGAAACTTCGAATACTACCGCGGCGCCGGCTGCCTACAACCAGATTGAGTTCTACTTCAACGATCAGTGGCGTGTTAACAAGCGCTTGAACTTGACGCTCGGAATGCGACTGCAGCACATTCCCTGGCCATACACCGATCTCGGGAACATAGTCGGCTTTGATCCAAATCGCTTTGATCCAGCAAAGGCACCTTTGGCCTCCAACATCTCGGGTGGGGTAATTAACTTGATTGCCGATCCGTCAGGTGCTGGTACTCGTGCACAAGGATTTTTTGATCCTTACAACGGTCTCATCTTGCCTGCCGACGCACAGGTCACTGATCCCAATCTGCAGCGTTTGAAATCATCCCGCAAAAGCGGCCTTGC
>JBKPQV010000229.1:0-14112 GCA_046734235.1 Acidobacteriota bacterium | reverse complement strand
CCTGGTAAAGGAAGCAATTCCAAATGGCGGCAAGATCATGGTCTTTGTTGGCGTACTTGATGCGGAAAACGCAAAACAGCGTTACGCGGGACTCAAAGAAGTATTAGCAGGTTCGAATATCTCAATTGTTGACGTGCGCACGGATAACACGGACCGTGTCAGAGCAAAATCGAACGCTGCAGACACTCTGGTGAACGTTCCAGATATCGCAGGCATGGTTGGCCTTTGGTCTTATAATGGACCGGCAATTCTCAGTGCGGTCAAAGAGGCAAACAAGGTCGACAAAGTAAAGATCGTCGCGTTTGACGAAGAGGACGAAACTCTTAATGGCATCAAAGACGGCGCGATCTATGCGACAGTCGTGCAACAACCTTTCGAGTTTGGCTTCCAATCGATGGCACTGATGGCGAAGATCTTGAACGGCGACAAAACTGGTGTTCCCGCCGGTAAACAGATTTTCGTGCCAACACTCATGATTAAGAAGGCTGAAGTCGAAGACTTCACAAAGAAGATCAATCAACTGCGCGGCAGGAGCTAGTAGAGTTGAGAGACACCACGGCTTGATTGCCACGGTGTCTCTCAAACCTTCACTTGAATCGTGGAAAATAAGACTCCCATTCTTGAGCTACTCAACATCGGCAAGCGCTTTCCGGGCGTGATTGCTTTGGATAATGTCACTCTGTCTGTCGACACCGGTGACATTGTCGCTTTGATCGGAGAGAACGGCGCCGGGAAATCGACGCTGATGAAAATTCTCGGTGGCGCAATCGCACGAGATACGGGGACAGTCAAGATTGACGGAAAAGAAGTTGAAATTCGGTCGCCGCGAGAAGCAAGCGCGCTCGGTATCGAGTTTATTCACCAGGAACTCAGCGTGCTCGACAACCTCGATGTCGCCGCAAATATCTTCCTGCGCAGGGAACCAACTAAAGGCGGCCGACTCAAACTCATTGACCGTAAACGAATCTACTCGGAAGCGGATGCGCTCCTAAAAAAACTTGGTCTCGATCTCCCAAGTCGCACTCCACTTAGCCGGCTTTCACTCGCGCAACAACAACTCGTCGAAATTGCTCGAGCCATTTCCACTGGTGCGCGCATCATCATCATGGACGAGCCTACGTCGAGCTTGAGCTTGACTGAAACGCAGCGCCTCCTGGAGATCATCAAAGATCTGAAAGCCCACAACGTAAGCATCATTTATATCTCGCATCGACTTCACGAAGTTGAGGAGATTGCAGATCGGGCAGTGGTGCTGCGTGATGGTAAGAATGCCGGAGAGCTGCAACGGAGAGACATCAAGCGCGACAACATGATCCGAATGATGGTTGGCCGCGACTTGAAAGAACTCTTCACGACAGCAAACGGGAATGGTCTAAAAGAAAAAGATCCCAACTGGTTCACTGTAGAGAGTCTCAGAACACAACGCTATCCGAATAAATCTGTTTCTTTCAGGGTTGCGCGCGGCGAAGTTCTCGGTATCGCCGGGCTTGTCGGCTCTGGTCGATCTGAGATGGCACGAACTATCTTCGGTGTGGATGAAGCGATTCAAGCAAAGATTACGCTGAATGGTCAGACGCTAAACTTTACAAATCCACGAGACGCAATCAATCACGGGGTTTATCTCGTACCCGAAGATCGACGTAGCTGCGGTTTAGTCGTGGACTTCAATGTTAGGGAAAACATTTCCTTACCGAATCTTGAGAGCTACGCGACTGGGAAAATCATTAACGCAGGTAAAGAAACCAAGGCTGCAGTGGAGGCGGTGAAGTCGATAAATATCAAGACACCAACTCCAGAAATGCGCGCTGCCAATCTTAGCGGCGGCAATCAACAAAAAGTGGTCCTGGCAAGATGGTTAACCTTCTCGCCAAAGGTGATCATCTTCGACGAGCCGACACGCGGCATTGATGTGGGAGCCAAAGCGGAAATCTATGCATTGATTCGCAAACTAGCTACCGAAGGCGTTTCACTTATCGTAATCAGCAGTGAGATGGAAGAAGTGCTCGGCATAAGCGATCGCATTGCCGTAATGCACGAAGGACGCATTACCGGATTTCTCGAGCGTCCTCAATTTAGTGAGGAGGCGGTGATGCATCTGGCCACCGGCGCCGCAGGATAAGCACATGAAAAAAGAACTCGGAATCTTCGTACTTCTGATCGTTCTCTGCATTATCGTAGCCGTCGTCAATCCGAATTTTCTGCTGCCGATCAATTTGCAGAACCTCGCGCGACAGATCGGCGCATTTGGCATCTTCAGCATCGGCCTCGGTATCGTGATTATTACCGGCGGTATTGAACTTTCGGTGGGCTCGATGATGGCGCTGCTCGGCGTCTTGCTCTCGATGATGCTAACTGAATGGGGACTCGGTGTTGTTCCTTCAGTGCTATTGTCGATCTTGATCGCAATGGTGTTGGGCCTGACGCATGGTCTATTGATCACCCGGCTTAACATGCAACCATTTATTGTTACGTTGTGTGGTCTACTATTCTATCGCGGTCTGGCGCGTTTCATTACCAAGGATGAAACAAAAGGTTTTGGCACTGTTGCCGGCCTGGACTTCCTGCGGTATGTAGCTAACGGAAACTTCCTGGGCATCCCTATGCCATTTGTGTTGTTGATTCTGATTAGCGCTATCACCTGGGTGATCCTTCATCGCTCAGTCTATGGGCGTTACCTGTTTGCCACTGGCCGAAACGCAGAAGCCGCGCGTTACGCTGGAATAAACACCAACGGGATCATTACCGCAGCGTATGTAGTCGCCGGAGCGCTCACCGCGATTTCTGGAATCATTATCGCTTTCTACACAAATTCAGTTTCCCCGGCCAACCACGGAAACGCGTACGAACTTTACGGAATCGCCGCGGCGGTGTTGGGTGGCTGTTCATTGCGTGGCGGCGAAGGTTCTGTGGTCGGAATCCTGATCGGCACTGCTCTTCTGCAAGTACTGAGGAATCTCGTTAACCTCCTCGGCATTCCCAGCTCACTCGACTTCGCGGTAATGGGCGCTGTAATCCTCATCGGTGTTATGGCTGATCAGATTCTGACTGAACGCAGGAATCGCAGGCAGGTCGCGTTAATGAGAGAATCAACCAAGACCGAGGCTGCAGCAGCAAAATAAGACTTTGACGACATCTCCGCACGGCCAAGGAATCTGGGAGGAACGCTGGCATCCACTAAGAGAGGAGTGGGTAATTGTTGCAGCGCATCGTCAAGACCGGCCATGGAGCGGTGAAACCGTTCCTCACGAAGAACAACAGATCCCCGCTTACGTTTCCGATTGCTACTTATGTCCCGGTAATGCCCGGGTTAGCAGTGCCATCAATCCCGCTTACGATGGAGTGTTTGTTTTCGATAACGACCATCCGTGCGTTGGCCTGAATGCACCCGGAGATCTGGTCCCGGCTACAGGCATTAATAAGAATCGACCAGCGACGGGAATTGCCCGGGTGGTTTGCTATACCCCGCGTCATGATCTCTCTTTGGCCCAACTGCAAACGGTAGAAGTCGAGAACCTACTAACCGCCTGGCAAAAACAGTACCGGGAGCTCGGTTCCAGAGACGATGTCAATCACGTACTAATTTTTGAAAACAAAGGCGAGGTCGTGGGTGTTTCAAACCCGCATCCACATTGCCAGATCTATGCGACCAACTTTGTATTCAAGACAATCGAAACTGAAGCTCGCGCCAGCGCCCGACACTTTCAGCAAACCGGTCGTCCTATCTTTCAGGAAATTATCGAAGCTGAACAAACCGATAACAATCGCATCATTGCTGAAAACCAAAAGTCGATCGCGTTTCTTCCGTATTTCGCTCGTTACGCGTACGAAGTCTACGTTGCACCCAAACAAACTCACTCTAGTTTGGCCGATCTCGACGACTCTGAAGTGCAGGACTTTGCAGCAACTTTGAATGAGGTTTTAGTTAGATTTGATAACTTGTGGCAGATGCCGTTCCCGTACGTAATGGCACTTCACCAGGCGCCAACCGACGACGGCGATCATCGCGGGTTTCACTTTCACGTCGAGTTTCATCCTCCTTTAAGAAAACCGAATTTGCTGAAATACCTCGCCGGACCTGAGATCGGCGGCGGAAATTTCTTAAGCGACACATCTCCCGAGAAAAAGGCAATTGAATTGCGTAGTGTCCCGGCAACGCACTATTCAGTAACAACACCTCATGAGTGATTCAGGTAAGAACCTGCAGTTTCTCGTCGAACCGCTGAAGCGTCTGCATAAAGAAATCCGACAAGCGGTTGTCGAGTCATGTGAACGTTCTGCCGTCGAAGAACTTTCGGCGGTTGCGCGCGAAGAAGAAGGCGACACGATCTATGCCGTTGACCGCGTAAGTGAGGAATTGTTGATTGAGTTCTTTGCACGCGAAGTGGCACCGACTGCGCCAATCGTCTTAATCGCGGAGGGGTTACCGTCGGGACTAGTCACGTTACCAGCAGGCACTAACGAGGACGATGCTGACTGGCGGATCATCGTTGATCCAATCGACGGTACGCGCGGCTTGATGTACCAGAAACGAAGCGGCTGGATACTCACTGGAGTAGCTCCCAACAAAGGGCCTACTACTTCCCTGCGCGACATCGAGTTTGCGATTCAGACTGAGATTCCAATCGTCAAGCAACATTTGTCTGATTGTGCATGGGCCACAAAAGGCGCCGGAGCATTTGCAGAAAGATTTAATCGTTTGACGGGTGAGGTTACGCAAATACCGATTAAACCATCGGCGGTCAAAACAATTGCGCACGGCTTCGCACAAATATCGAGATTCTTTCCGGGTGCACGGGATGAGCTTGCCGCGATTGACGAAGAAATCGTGCTGGGAGCACTTGGGCCCGTTCAACCCGACAAGGCGCATTGTTTTGAAGATCAGTACGCGTCCTCTGGCGGGCAGTTGTATGAATTAATGTGTGGACATGATCGTTTCACAGCTGACTTGCGACCGTTGATGTACGCGTTGCTAGCAAAGCGCGGAGTGGTAATGGGTATTTGTTGTCACCCTTATGATGTATGTACGGAATTGATTGCGCGAGAAGCTGGAGTGATTGTTACTGACCTTGACGGCAACCAGCTGGCCTATGAACTGTCAGTTAAACCCGATGTTGCCTGGGTGGGTTACGCGAATGAGTCCATCCGCGCGCAGATCGAACCTTTGTTAATGAATGCGCTTAAGAAAAGGTCCATGATCTGATTCTGGTAATACGAAATGACGATCGAAGACTTTATCGAAACAGTTAAGACGTACAAAGATTTCTTCAAACGGGAAGAAACTATCTTCATCACTCGAGCGCCGGGCCGTCTAGACGTTATGGGCGGCATTGCCGATTACTCTGGCTCGTTAGTCTTACAACTCCCAATCGCTGACGCCACCTACGTCGCTCTTCAAGAAACAAATTCAACCGCGCTAAGAATTACTAGTTTGGGAGAAAACTCAGAAGCACGCAGCATTGACTTAGATCTACGCATCTTCCAAAACGAGAAGAACGAATTAATCACTTACGCAGAAGCTCGAAACCATTTTCAGGACCAATCACTCCACTGGGCAGCTTACGTCGCCGGCATTTTTTTTGCGCTAATGCGCGAGCGCAAACTACCGCTCCAAAACGGCGCTACAATTCTTATCAAGTCAAGCGTTCCGGAAGGCAAAGGAGTCAGTTCATCTGCCGCGATCGAAGTCGCAGTAATGCAGGCGGCAAATATTGCTTTTGATCTAAATCTGAGTTGCAGAGAGATCGCCCTACTTTGTCAGAAGGTCGAAAACCTGATTGCTGGCGCACCGTGCGGCATCATGGACCAGATGACCACGGCCTGCGGTGAACAGGATGAATTACTTGAATTGCTGTGCCAACCAGCCATTCTGAAAGGCACTGTTCGCCTTCCGGATGATCTGCAAGTATGGGGTATCGATTCGGGCGTGCGACATTCCGTTAGCGGTTCCGACTATGGCACTGTACGCACCGCTGCATTCATGGGATATCGAATTATCGCGGAGGCCGCCAATCTTGCAGTCACAACTCTTGAAGATGATCGAGTTTGTGTCGACGATTCGCGCTGGCATGGTTATCTCGCAAACATAACGCCCGAGGAATTTGAAAATGAGTTTGCCCAAGCTTTACCCGAGTCAATGAGCGGTGCTGCCTTTCTTGATCGATTCCAGGGAATTACGGATACAGTTACGCGTGTGAAGCGAGAGACTGAGTATCCAGTTTTGCAAGCAACCAGGCACCCAGTGTATGAAAATGCTCGAGTCACAGCGTTTGCTTCATTAATTAGAAACTGGGAAGCGAATTCCCAACCACAACGTCTGGGCCAACTCATGTTTGAATCACACCAAAGTTATTCCGATTGCGGCCTGGGATCGTCAGCAACGGACTTAATAGCCAGTCTTGTCCGAGATTCAACGGAAGAAGGATTATACGGCGCGAGAATCACCGGAGGAGGTAGCGGTGGAACGGTGGCCGTTCTCGGTCGAAGTGGTTCAACTCAGGCAATCGAGGCGCTGCGACTAAAATTCCTTGAGCGCACAGGATATTTGCCGTTATTAATTTCTGGATCTTCGCCTGGCGCTTGCAATTTTGATCACGTAAGAATTCAAGGGTGGTTTAGTAATTAACACCAGCTCTGTCTGATTCATAAAAGAGGAAAAGCCCAATGAAACCAACTAGAGTTTTGACGAGTTTGCTTCTCGTCCTTTTGTTAGTCCTTACCGCTGCTAATGCAAGCGCGCAAAAGATTTCCAAGGTAAGTTTTGGGAAAACTGCCGACGGCGAAAGTGTTGATCTATACACGCTCACCAATCGCAATGGCATGGAGGTTAAGATCACGAATTACGGCGGCATCGTTACCACTTTGACCGCTCCTGATCGCAACAATAAATATGAAGATGTCGTCCTCGGCTTTAATGACCTCGATAGTTATTTGAAGGGGCACCCTTATTTTGGCGCGTTGATTGGTCGGTATGGAAATCGGATTGCCAAAGGTCGTTTCACGTTGAACGGTGTCGAGTACAAGCTTGCCGTCAATAACGGTGAGAATCATTTGCACGGCGGGATCAAAGGTTTTGATAAAGTTCTCTGGACCGCAAAAACGATGAGTACAAAAACTCGCGCTGCCTTGTGGTTGACTTACCTGAGTAAAGACGGTGAGGAAGGCTACCCGGGAAATCTCAAAGTTACGGTCGCCTATACACTTACGAACAACAACGAACTCCGAATTGACTACACCGCGTCAACCGACAAGGACACGGTGACCAACCTTACACACCACTCGTATTTCAACCTGGCTGGTGAAGGAAACGGCGATATCCTCAAACACCAATTGATGTTGAACGCGAACCGATTCACGCCAACTGATGAAGGCTCAATTCCCACAGGTGAACTTCGCAGTGTGCAAGGCACTCCATTCACCTTTTTGAAACCAACTACCATAGGTGCTCGCATTGATGGAACCGACCAACAATTAGTTTTTGGTAAAGGCTACGATCACAACTGGGTGCTAAATGGTCCTGCTGGGGTGCTCAGAAAGGCAGCCTCTGCTTATGAATCAACAAGTGGTCGCGTGATGGAGGTTTGGACTACCGAACCCGGTATTCAGTTTTACACTGGGAATTTCCTGGATGGCACGTTGACAGGAAAAAGTGGCAAGGTTTACCAGCGACGCTACGGTTTATGTCTCGAGACTCAGCACTACCCCGATTCACCAAACCAACCAAAGTTTCCAACTACGACATTGAGAAAAGGAGCCACCTATAAATCGACGACGGTTTATAAGTTCTCTGCGCGTAAATAACTTTGGAGTGCGGCGACCCGGCGCTGCTTTGTCACAACGAGCCTCAAAAGGCGACATCCAAGAGCCTAGAATCGGCACGCTCCCAAGACTCAAGACCCATTACCTGCTGTAACAAGGCGGCGCCAGGGTCGCCGCACTCAAAAGAATAACTTTTCTATTGACTCATCTTCACCCATCATGCTATTAGTTCGCGTCACGAACTAAAGTCGCATTGGCAGACTTAGTCCTTCCTTTTTTAGACACAAAGGCAGTCATTAGTGTAAGTGCGGTCCGCGTTTTCCCTAATTTGCGAAAGATCGACCTTAAAAATTTTCAGGTAGCTACAAGCGAAACCGCGCGTCACATCAATCGACGCATCGTTCTCAACTTGATTCGCAGTCATCAACCGATTTCGCGCGCAGACCTGGCCCGACATTCCGGACTTCAACGAAGCACTGTATCCGTAATCACTGAACAACTAATCGAAGAGCGCTGGGTTACCGAAGGCGCAAATGGACATGTTCCTCGCGGCCGGCGACCTCGATTTCTCCATTTGAACAAGGAACGAGTAGGCATCATCGGTGTGAATATCCGACCCAAAATGACCACCCTGGCGCTAGCAAATCTCGACGGCCATTTTGTCGCCCAGGAATCGCTGCCTACAGCTCAGGATCCTGAACAATTCATTCAAGAGTTGGTTCCGAGGCTGCAAAATCTCAAGAAAATCCGGCCAGAACTGACCTGTGAAGGTATCGGTGTCAGTTTACCAGGACGCGTCGATCTTGCGTCACAACGACTCGTCTTCGCTCCAAATCTTGATTGGCGAGACTTCGATCTGAAGACTCCACTGGAGCAAGCTACGGGTCTTCCCGTCGAACTAGAAAATGCTGCGAACGCCTGTGCGTTATCAGAGATTTGGTTTGGACGCCGTAGTGAGGGTGCTCAGGATCTTGTGGCGCTAACCGTCGCCGAAGGAATTGGTACCGGGTTGGTTTTGAACCATCAACTTGTGCGTGGATCGACCGGTGTCGCAGGCGAGTTTGGACACACAACGATCGTTGAAAACGGTCTTGAGTGCCGTTGCGGAAACAAGGGCTGCTGGGAACTCTATGCTTCGAATTCGGCGGCTATCCGTTATTACAGCGGCTCAAAACCGACAGCCCAAACTATTAGCTTCGACGACATCCTACGGCTTGCCAGCCAAGGTGATCCGAAGGCTACGGAAGCCATCAAGAAGATGGCTCACTACCTGGGCGTTGGAATCGCGATGCTGGTAACCGGCCTGGCCCCGGACATAATTTTGGTAATTGGTGAAGTAACGAGGCTCTGGAATCAAGTGGAGCCAATCATTTCGAAAACTGTCACCGAGCGGTCGTTAACTCATGCAACCACAAGGATTGTGCCCACGGATCCGGTGTCGCATCCGCGACTGCTGGGCACCATTGCCCTGGTGCTCCAACAGCATTTCGGGGCTCCGTCGGTCGCGTAGAACTTGTTATGTCCAATTTGTTGTTGTCTCGAATTAATAGGTACCCGAGTTGCGGTTTACGTCTAGATTGCCAACCGGCAACTGCTCTTTCAGATCAAGCCAAGGTTTAAATGACTTAGGTTGGCTGATGACTGCATCAAGCCATCGTAGAAGGTCGCGCCTAGACGCACGAAGGTTTTCCCCGTTTTGTCGATTGTTAGCGCGTCGGCCATGACACTTATCTTTCCATTAAGAAGGAGATAACACCGATGTTACGTCCAACCATAGCATCTATATCCAGACTCCGGCAGCTAATCAGCCGGGAGTTCCCTCTGATGCTGCTCCTGATCGTCACGCTCTGCTTTGTCGCCCAAGGCCAGGTACTTTATGGCTCACTAACAGGGAACGTCACGGACCCGAAGGGAGCGGCAGTACCAGGCGCTACCGTTGAGGCGAAAAACGTCGGGACTGGCGCAACCAGAGAAACGACAACTGACGCAAATGGAAACTTCCAAATTAGCAGTCTCCAACCCGGCGTCTATAGTGTGACATTTTCCTATACCTCATTTAAGACGTTGATACAGGAAAATGTCGTAATTGAAAACAATGCAGTCCGTCGACTTGATGCTGCACTGCAGGTAGCAGATGTGAAGGAAACCGTGACGATCACATCTGATACAGCCCCATTGCAAAGTGATCGAGCTGACGTCAACACACAATTACAAGCGTCGCAGATCGCGGAGTTGCCGATCGCAACAGCGGGTTCGGGAAGAAACTACCAGGGCCTTTACAGAATTGTTCCGGGCTTCAGTGCTGTGACTGAGGGTGTGAGCTCGGATGGTGGTAACCCGCAGCGCTCGATGACCGGCAATGTCAATGGCAACTCGATGCAAGCCAATCTGACGAGAATAGACGGAGCCTCGAATCAATATATTTGGCTTCCGTTTAATACAGCTTACGTACCACCGACAGAATCGATTGAGTCAGTTAACATCGTTACCAACTCGTACGATGCTGAACAAGGAAACGCAAACGGCGCTGCTGTAAGTGTCGTAACAAAATCGGGCTCAAACGACTTCCACGGAAGCGCCTTTGAATTTCATACTGACAACGCACTGAAGGCCTACAACTTATTTACTGCGGTGGGCCAGCGCAAACCCAAGTACATTCTTAACCAATTTGGCGGCGCAGTTGGTGGCCCAATCTATCTGCCGCATTTTGGCGAAGGTGGACCATCAATCTGGAGCGGGAAGAACAAACTCTTCTTCTTTACAGATTTGGAATTCACCAAACGACGTCAATTTGCAACCCGTACAGTTAGCGCGATTAACCCAGTTGGTATTTTCGATGCTAATGGTAATGCCAATCTTTCATCTGCTATTCCTGCTGGAACAAATTGCAACGTCACTCCGGTGGCAGGTTGCATCTTCGATCCAAATACAGGGAACGCGAATGGAACAGGCCGCCTGGCATTTCCGGGCAACATCATTCCGGCAAGCAGAATTGATGCGGCTTCCAGGTTAATGCTCAGTCGCATTAACCCAGCCGGCTTTATCAATAGCCAGGGCGTCACTGCAACTAACAACTATGTAAGCGCAGGATCAGCGATGCTCAATCGCACCACATTCGATCTTAAGATCAATTACGTTAAGAGCGACAAAATGACGCTCTTCGGGCGATACAGTCGTTCTGAATCACTGCTCTTCGATCCTCCAACATTCGGCGCTGCAATGGGTGGCGCAACTGGCGGTGGCCAGGTAGGTCAAGCTCCATCAACGATCCAGAATGGTGGACTCGGTGGCACGTACACATTCACACCGACCATCGTGCTTGATGCCAATTTCGGATACACGAGGCAGTATCTCGGCGCTGTCCATCAACCTGATATCGACCTTGGCAATTTTGGACTTACGGTTCTCGGTATTCCTGGTACTAACGGCGACTCTGTTCTGGCAGGTGGTAGCCCCGCCTTCTTGATTAATGGCTGGAATGGCGTTGGCAACATCGATACGGGTAATCCATTTCTATTTCGTGACAACCAGTTTGTCCAAAATGCGAACGTATCATGGAGCAGAGGAGCCCACAGTATTCGCTTCGGCGGGGAATACGGCAACGCGCAGTTGAACCACTTCCAACCACAGGGCGGAGCTTTTGGCACGCCGCGTGGCTCATTCCAATTCAATGGTAACGTCACAGCACTCAGTGGCGGACCCGCTGCCAGCAGAGTAAATGCCGTTGCGCAATACTTGCTGGGTCTGTCGGATCGCTCCGGCAAGGTAGTTCAGAATAGTAATCCGAATGCGCTGCGCTGGCATACGTGGTCAGCTTACGTACGCGACAGTTGGCAGGTAAATCAGAATTTAACCCTGAACCTTGGTGCGCGCTGGGAATATTATCCGTTCCCAACCACTGACCACGGTGGCGTGAAGCTTTTCAATCCAGCGACTGGCAACGTACTAATCGGGGGCGTAGGAAGTACGCCGATTGATAATGGTGTCGATGTGGGCTGGGGTCAGATCGTTCCGCGATTTGGCGCGGCCTACAGATGGGGTGAAAAGACAGTCATTCGTGCTGGCTACGGCATGAGCACCGACAGTAACAATTGGCGATTCTTTAGAAACAATTGGCCGTTGGTATCTAATGCCGATCTCAACCAGCCATCAACGTTTGCCCCGTCATCGAGTCTTCATCCAGTGAGTCTCGCACCCTACCCGGGCCTCTTTGTAGGAATCCCATCTGCAGCCGTTCCGGACCTGAGTTCGGGAAATGTTCCGTTACCAAACAACGTTGGCATCGGTGGCGCCACGATTCCATTTGATTTCAATCGTGGCTATACACACTCGTATAACCTGACAGTCCAACGAGAATTGCCCTGGCACTTTGTTGGTGAAGCAGCATACGTAGGAAATCGTGCGATTCGTTTTCTTACCAACGAAAACATCAACGCGGCCCCGGTTAATGGTGGTCAGGCGGGCCGGCCGTTGTTTCAGCGGTTTGGTAAGAACTGGGGTGACGTTGGTTGTTTATGCCCCGACACAAACTCCTATTACGATGCATTACAAGCAAAGTTGAACCGGCGTCTGGTCAATGGGTTGTCGGTGGGCCTATCGTATACGTTCTCGAAAGCGATTAACTCAATCGACAATGAAGAAGTAAGTGGCACCTTTGGTGTAAATGGCGGCTTTCTATTCTGGGCACATCCATCGGTAAAAGCTCGAAACAAGGCACTCGCGAGCTACGACAGAACGCACAACCTTTCGATCTACGGTGGGTACGAATTGCCGTTCGGCAAAGGAAAGCCATGGGCATCGAGTGGAATTGTGGCGGCTCTCGCTGGTGGTTGGCAGCTTAACTGGTTAATGCAAACGATGAGCGGAAGCATGTTCACACTCTTCGGTGGCGGTACCCAGGTCAATGCTCCCGGAAACCAACAAACACCTGATCAGATTGGACCACTAGTGATACTCGGTGGTGTTGGTCCACGGCCCGGACAAGCAGCCTGCGCACCAACAGACTTGTCATGCCACTACTTTGATCCGTCGTCATTCCGTGCTGTTCCTCCCTCGGAGATCCGCTTTGGAACAACCGGGCGCAACATCATTCGAGGACCAGGATTCTTTAATATTGATGGCAGCATTTTCAGGAACTTCAATATTACGGAGACGGTAAAATTCCAGTTCCGGATGGAGATGTTCGGAGTCACTAATACTCCGCACCTCAACAACCCGGGAACTGATGTCACCAATGCCGCAACCTTCGGCGTTATTACATCTACGTTGAACCTCGCAGGCCGAGGAACTGGTACTGGTGGTGAACGTCAGGTGTGGTTTGGCGCAAAGCTCATTTTCTGAGCTACTCCTCCAAAACGAAAACGGTGTGACCCTGCCATCTCGGGTCACACCGCTTTTCTGATCTACTATTACCACCGGCACTCTCTCTGATTAGAGCACGGGTCTCTCGCATGATAACGTCAGCTCAACAACGCAGAATCATCGTCGTCTCTTTACTTACTGTAACCTCCGCGTTTCTGCTACTGGTCGTTACTTATGTTGAAGGAAGTAGATCTGCCGCGTTTCAAGACTCAAAAACTTTACCCTCACCGGTCGTCCTAACCGCGGAGCAGGATCACAAGCGACTGATGGACCTGCTCAATATTAGCAAGTTGAGACCCGGGGCAAATCCAAGAAGCAACGATCCAACCAATCAACCAAACTACGACGAAGCAAAAGCAAATCCGTATCCAAACCTTCCAGATCCGCTTACTTTGAAGAATGGTAAGAAGGTGAAGGACGCAAAAACCTGGTGGAGTAAACGTCGCCCTGAGATCGTCGCAGATTTCGACCGCGAGATCTATGGACGAGTGCCTAAAAATATTCCGAAAGTAAATTGGGAGGTCGTTAGCACTGCGCAAGACAAAAACGGTGAGATTCCAGTCATCACGAAGAAACTGCTTGGACACGTAGACAATTCATCTTATCCAGCAATTAGTGTCGACATTCAATTAACGCTTACAACGCCCGCGCAAGTCTCCGGGCCAGTCCCGGTAATGATGGAATTCGGTTTCGTGTTTCCGCCGGGATTTCGCCCTCCTCCAAATGCTCCGCCACCTCCACCGGGACCAACCTGGCAGCAACAATTGCTCGCAAACGGTTGGGGATATGCGATTCTGATTCCAAACACGATTCAGGCAGATAATGGAGGAGGGCTGACCCAGGGCGTTATTGGCCTTACTAATAAAGGACAGCCGCGCAAAGTCGATGACTGGGGTTCGTTACGTGCATGGGCATGGGGCGCGAGTCGAGCTCTCGATTATTTCGAAACTGACCAGTCGGTTGATGCAAGGCAGGTCGGTATCGAGGGTCTATCGC
>JBKPQV010000228.1:0-9274 GCA_046734235.1 Acidobacteriota bacterium | reverse complement strand
TTCCCAGAGCGCTTCAATGTATTTCGCCGTGTATTCATCGATCGATAAGCCGGCTTGCTGCGACATTGTGATGATCCGGTCTTCCACGTCGGTGATATTCATCACGTGCGTGACATTGAAGCCCTTGAACTTCAGATACCGGCGCAGTATGTCCGCAGCAACCGCCGAGCGGAAGTTTCCTATGTGACCGTAATTCCAAACGGTTGGACCACAGTAATAGAATTTAACCTCCCCCTCGGTTATGGGTTTGAATTCTTCAATGCGTCCGGAAAGTGTGTTGTGGAATCTCAGCATGGCTTTTGGCGAAAGCACCGAGGATAAGGTAGGGAAGAGGCAATTGACAAAGGGTTATTTCAGATTTCAGATTGAAGATTTCAGATTGTCGTGTTTTTCCAAAGCACGATAACCAAGGATCTACTCAAGTAAGATAATTGAACCACTTCGTCTAATCTGAGTGACTGAGCCATAACCAAATCTGAAATCTGCAATCTGCAATCTGAAATCGAGATCTACAATCAAAAATGTTTCCATCCTGCGGGCTCCAAATCCCAAATTCTGGAACCTTCCGAGATTTTGACGCCCGCGGTGCTATCAAGAATTTCGCCGATGTGGGTGATCTCGACGCCGTCGACGCGCCGCGGTAACTTGCTGACAAGATCTGGGCTAACTGTGAACAATAGCTCGAAGTCTTCTCCGCCGTTGAGGGCGAGCTGTAGTGGATCGAGTGCACGACGACCGCAAAGTTCGACAACTTGTGGATCGATGGGTAACTCAGACGAATGAATTAGCGCGCCAACCTGACTTTCACGACAAACATGATTCAAGTCGGAAGACAGTCCGTCACTAATATCGATCATCGAAGTTGCCAGTTTTTCCTGACCTAAAACTATGCCCCAGCCTACGCGAGGCTCCGGGCGTAGATGTCGAACCAGCAACTGATCGAGAGCCTGCGTTTCAGCTGTTCCCAGATACTGATCCGCCAGGTGTGCGCCACGTTCAATCAACCTCAGTCCCGCAGCTGATCCTCCTAACGATCCCGTGACATAGATTTTGTCCCCAGTTCGAGCTCCCGAACGTTTGACTGGACCATCAGAGGTACATTCGCCAACTACGATCGAATCGATCACGATGTGCTCAGGTGTTCGCGAAGTATCACCCCCTATTAGCTGTACATCGAATTGACGTGCTAACTGGAAGAGACCGTCATAAAACCTGTTTCCAAATTCTGATTGCCAAACATCCTCAGGCAATCCCAATGAAATGAGTGACCAACGAGGCCGCGCACCCATCGCCGCAATATCTGACAAGGAGACTGCGAGTGCTTTATGGCCCAAAAGATGTGGAGGTGCGGTGGTTCGGCGAAAGTCGATGCCTTCAACAAGTAAGTCAGTCGAAATTACTGTGTCTTTACCAGTGCCAAATCGGACGACCGCTGCATCGTCACCGATACCAACGTTTGATGATTGGGTCGATTGTGAAGATTGTGACTCGAGAACTGCGCGCTGTCGCAGTCTATTGAGGAATTCAAACTCACCTTGAAAGCTGTTGAGCGAAGGTGATTCAGTAGCTACTGCTTCTTGACCGTATCCTTCCTCGTCTTTCATTCAGCGTTTCCCCTAAAGATTCCGTCGCAATGAATCAAGACCAGCTTCAATAATTTCTAACGAAGTTGAAAACGAAAAGCGCAGGTGGCCTTCTCCGTGTGGTCCAAATACGATTCCCGGAACAGCAGCGACATTCGCGGTGTTAAGTAGAATCTCGGCCGCCTCTCGACTATCACTGCTTATACGGCTCACGTCAGGAAAGGCATAGAATGCGCCAGCAGGATTCTCACACGAGAGACCTAATTCATTAAGTCCAGATAAGAGCAGATCACGTCGACGTCGATATTCACGTGTGTTATTAGCAACGATCTCTGCATCGATTTGCATTGCGGCAAGCCCAGCCCATTGTGTTGGAGTTGAGACGCCATTCGAAGAATAAAGTGTGGTCTTTTTCAAACCAGTGATCCAGGGGTCGGGAGCAACCGCATAGCCGAGACGCCAACCAGTCATTGCGTATGATTTAGAAAACGTGAATGAAGTGATCGTGCGCTCAAACATGCCGTCGAGTGAAGCAATGGAGATGTGTTCTCCGTCGTACACAAGATCTTCGTAAGCTTCGTCTGCGATCACGACCAGATCATGTTGCCTGGCAAATCTGGCAACTGCGCGCGCTTCGTCAAGAGTAAACACCACTCCGGAGGGATTTTGTGGAGTGTTGTAGTAGAGCGCTTTTGTCCGTTCAGTAAGATTCCGTTCGAGTGTTGGTTCAAAACCAAATTCACGCGCTTCGTTAGTTGAGACGAGTACGAATTTGGCTTGACAGTTGGCAATTAGATCTTTGATCGGTGTCCAGTAGGGTGAAAAGAGAAGCACTTCATCGCCAGGATTTATGGTTGACTGAAATGCTCCAAACAATCCCTGCATCCCGCCATTAAGAACGATCACATCGGAGTCATGAGCTGGAATTCGATTCTTGGTCCGCAACTTTTCGACAATCGCGGCACGAAGTTCGGGAATACCTGATGATGGTGCATAGCGAGTCTTATTTTCATCGAGGGCTCGCTTCATTGCGTCCTTGATTGGATCCGGGGTGGCCATGAAAGGCTCACCACCTTCAAACTGGTAGACACTTGCGCCCTGGGAGCGCAATTCCATGATTCGATTACGGAGTTTTACTATGTCGGAAAAGCCAACTGCATCGAGACGCGATGCGAGGCGCAAATCCGTTGGCGAGGTTGTCACTGTATAGATTAATCCTCTCGAGTGTTTGGGGACTCGGAATTATATACGTTGCTTATAGCGGATTCCACCAATGCTTATTGAAGATTTCAGATTGCAGATTGCAGATTGAGACTCAGCATTTCAGATTTCAAATTGCAGATTTCAGATTGAGTGCTCACGGGCTTTCATTTTGGCCCAATATTCCGGCTCAATCTGAAATCTGAAATCTTAAATCTGAAATTTCCAGAGCTTCACTTACCTTTGCCTACCTAACCTTTTACCTTTAAGAATCCATTTTAAGTAATCTGGCCTAAGTGTAAGTATTGACAGGTCAAACTGAGCCCGAGTAACATGACGACCGTAATCGTTGCTGGCAAGTCACCGATCAGTCTTCCAAAAAACTTTCCCAGAGATAGCCAGCTCAAACTTCCCGGCGAGTCCTTAAAATAATGAGCCGTCCTGCAGTAGCCATTCCCGAGAAGCTTTTCTTTAAGATCGGAGAGGTTTGCGAACTCGCTGGTGTGCAGGCCCACGTCCTTCGTTACTGGGAGTCTGAATTCCCCATGTTGGCGCCACAGAAAAACCGTGCTGGTCAGCGTGTCTATCGTAAGCGTGACGTGGAAATGGCTCTGCGAATCAAAGAGTTGCTCTACGAGGATCAGTACACAATCGCCGGGGCGAAGAAACGCCTCGCCAACGATCTCCGCGGCGGGGGTAAATTAAAGGTCGTTGGGTCTGAAGATGAAACCGGCGAGACCAGCCCGCACCCTGATTTTTCCGAGTCGGAAAGTTTTCCACAGCCTAGTACGTTTACACATTCCTCAGTTCTGCCCAGAACAGCCGAAGAGCGCCAGGGACTCAAACAGTTAGCGAATGAACTGCGCGAATTGTTGAGCCTTCTCGAAAAAGAAAACCAAAACAAATCGAAGTAATTGGAAACGTCCGTTTGACATTTCCACTTTGAACAGGATACTAAGTCACCTGAAGTCGGGACGTGGCGCAGCCTGGTAGCGCGCACGCTTGGGGTGCGTGAGGTCGCGAGTTCGAATCTCGCCGTCCCGACCATTTCCAAATCCTCGCTAGTCAACCAATTCCGAAAGTACGATCGGCGAGCTCAGAGTTTTATGAACCGGGCATTTGTGGGCGATTTCTTGAAGTCGTGCTTGTTGCTCGTCTGAGAGTGGGCCAGTGAAACTTACCGAACGCTCGATTCGGTGGACATATCCTTCTGTGTTCTGCAAACACTCCTGACAATCTTTTGCGTGGATGCGGTTTTGGCGCAAACGGACAGTTACTTGTTCCAGAGGCCATTGCTTGCGACGCGCATAGAGAGTCACGGTCATCGAAATGCAGCTGCCAAGCGCAGCCAACAGAAGTGTGTAAGGATCCGGTCCGGCATCTTCGCCGCCAATTTCGCTCGGCTCATCGGTTATTAGAATCTTACCCGAACCGTAATGAACCTCATTCTGAAGATTTCGTAAAGAACTCACTATTACTTCGCTCATAGTTGGCGCTCCTGGTAATTTGATGGTTCATACCTACAGCAACATTCATCAGTGAACAGCTGGAATACCACCAACCGCAGTTGGTGGATCGTTCATACCTTACCTACAGCAACACTCACTAATGATCTGCACGAATACCACCAACCGCGGTTGGTGGATAGTTCATACACGACTGGGAGAGATTTGTTCCAGAGAAATTGAGACTCGGCGCCTTACTCGTGAAATCACGAAAAGCTGCCACATATGAACAATCCACCGACTGCGGTCGGTGGTATTGGGAAGAGCGTGTGTAAAGTCCTTTGTAGGTTAGGTATAAACAATCCACCAACTGCTGGTTGGTGGTATTTCAGTGGTTCATCAATGAATGTTGCTTTAGGAAAGGTATGAACCATCCACCGTCTGCGGTCGGTGGTATTTCGTTGACTTGCAAATCAGCAATCAGCAATCAGCAATCAAAAATCAGCAATTTCTCCACTCGCTTGCAGTGATCTCTATGCGCCGCTAAACTCATCGCCGTTCCATCCAAAACAAGATTCCGTTTTTCTGATAGACGCGAATCGTCTGAGGCTATTTCATGAAGATTCATGAGTATCAAGGTAAAGATTTACTAAAAAAGTATGGAGTTGCTGTTCCGCGCGGTGTGGTTGCGCGAACTCCCGATGAAGCAGAGAGAGCAGCGAAGGAACTGGGAACTGATGTCGTCGTGGTTAAGGCCCAGATTCACGCCGGCGGGCGCGGTAAAGGTGGTGGGGTAAAACTAGCCAGGAGTCCTGAAGAGGCAAGAAATATTGCCAAGGACATGCTCGGCATGAATCTCGTTACCCACCAGACTGGTCCCGAAGGACGAGAAGTTCGTGTGCTTCTTATTGAGGAAGGCTTACCGATTGATCGGGAGTTTTACCTCGGAATCGTATTGGACCGAGCTTCAGGTCGTTCAGTCTTCATGGCGTCTTCAGCAGGTGGTATGGATATCGAAGAGGTCGCAGCTAAAACTCCAGAAAAGATTATGAAGGAGACGATCGATCCCGCGGTTGGTTTTAGATCGTTTCAGGCACGCAAACTAGCGTTTGGATTGGGTATTCCTGGAGAACTGATTGGACAGGCAGTGAAGTTTATGCAGTCTCTTTACAATGCGTATGAGCAGATGGATGCTTCGTTAATGGAGATCAATCCATTTCTCCTAACAAAGGACAATCGCCTGATCGCCCTGGACGCTAAAGTCAACTTCGACGACAACGCGCTTTTTCGTCATAAAGACTTCCTTGAACTTCGGGACTTCAATGAGGAAGAACCTCTTGAAATCGAGGCTTCTAAGTTTGACCTCAATTACATCAAGCTCGACGGCAACATCGCCTGCATGGTGAACGGAGCTGGATTGGCGATGGCGACCATGGACATCATCAAACTTGCTGGGGGTGAACCAGCAAACTTTCTTGATGTTGGCGGTGGCGCCTCGCAGGAACGAGTTGAAGCGGCCTTCAGAATTTTGTTGGCAGACCAGAACGTAAAAGCCGTACTCATTAATATATTTGGCGGCATCGTTCGTTGCGACATGGTGGCGCGTGGAGTTGTTGAAGCAGCAAAGAATCTAGGCATCAAGGTGCCTGTCGTGGTGCGTCTTGAAGGTACGAACGTCGAAGAAGGACAACGTGTAATCCGTGATTCGGGTTTGAACTTCACGGTAGCTAATGGAATGCAAGACGCTGCGGAGAAGGTTGTGGGGTTGGCAGCTTAAGGCGAGAGGGTGACGGGGCGAGAGGGCGAGGGGGCGACGGGGCGACACGGTTCAAGATTAGGAAACATTTGTTTAAGAGTGACTCATCAAATTTCGATGTGACTGACAGCGTTGTAACACCCACTCGCCGGGTCGCCCAGTCGCCGGATCCTGTCGCCGGGTCAGCCGCTCGCCGGGTCGCTGAGTCGCCCACTCGCCGGGTCGCCGCTTCCATACTAAAGTGGCTTCCTCCGGTAAGCCGGTTCTTCCTGGCTGCGCTATTTCTATTTACCGCAGGCGCGAAGTTGGCGATCGTAAAGTCCTTCTCACATAACGTATCGCAGTTGCTTAGTGCGTCGGGCTTCAATTATGAGCGTTGGTCCTGGCCGGTCACGATTGCAGTAATCGGAGTCGAAATTGTGATCGCGGCTTTGTTGCTGGTGCGACGCACCACCCGGATAGGAGCTTTGTGCGGTTGCGCGTTGCTAATGGCTTTTGCTGGTTATGCTCTTTATTACGTTTATGTGCTCAACGGTGAACCCTTGGAGTGCGGTTGCTTCGGAGGCATCCTCGCGAGTCAACTGGGCGTAACCACTGCTCTCAGAAATCTTGCTCTCTTAATTCCCGGCTTGTTCGTCTGGTTCGGTTACCGGCAAAAACAAGGCTCGTAAGAACTCAGAGGAGTTTTCCTTGGCAACACTTTCATTTTGGGGCGGTGTGGGAACAGTTACCGGCTCAAAGTATTTGATTGAAACAGAACGCTCGAAGGTCCTTGTTGATTGCGGGATGTTCCAGGGGTTAAAGGAATTGCGCGAGCGAAATTGGCAGGACCCGCCATTCGATCCTGGATCAATCAACGCAGTTCTAATCACGCATGCGCACATTGATCATACCGGCTACCTCCCGCGGTTAGTGAAACAAGGTTTTCGTGGACCAGTTTACTGTTCACGCGGCACTGCAGACTTATTGAAAATCCTACTCCCAGATGCCGGCCGTCTCCAGGAAGAAGATGCGGATTACAAGAATCGACACAACCTTTCAAAACATGCGCCGGCATTGCCGCTCTACACTGAAAAAGATGCTGACGCCAGTTTGCGGTTAATCGAGGGCGTTTCGAATACTGGAGATCGATTCGAGGTCGCGAAAGGGATCCATGCAAGCTTTTTGATCTCAGGCCACATTCTTGGTTCGAGTTTGGTACTGCTTGAAATTGCAGACGCTGGTGACGACAAGGCGGGCAGGCGAGTTTTGTTTTCCGGCGATTTAGGACACTACGACCAACCAATTATTAAGGATCCAACTCCGCCGCCGAGCTGTGATTACCTTCTTGTGGAATCAACTTATGGCGATCGGTTGCACGATCCTGAAGATCCGAAGATTGCATTAGCGAGAATTATTAAAGACGCTGCTACGCGAAATGCGCCAGTCTTGATTCCTGCATTTGCGGTTGGCCGAACGCAAGAGATCATCTACTTGATCCGCGAACTGGAAGAAGAAAAAGCCATTCCAGTTTTGCCCGTTGTTGTCGACTCGCCCATGGCCGCAGCTGCGACGAGTGCCTATGCAAATCGCAAAGAGGAGCACGATGAGGAATACGTAAGTGTCCTTGCCAGTAAGAGACATCCATTGCGCACTCGTTCCATGAGTACGGCTTCGTCACGTGCTGAGTCCAAAAAGATTAACGATGCCGAAGGTGCGCGAATAATCGTTAGCGCGTCGGGAATGATGACAGGTGGTCGCGTGCTCCATCACGCAGTGCGTATGGTTGGCGATCCTGAAGCGACTCTGGTTTTCGTTGGTTACCAGGCAGCTGGCACAACCGGAAGGCGAATTCAAAACGGTGAACCTGAAGTAAAGATTCTTGGCCAATGGATCCCTGTGCGTTGCCGGCAAGCAAAAATCGGTGGCTTCTCAGCTCATGCCGACTGGAAGGAAGTTTTGAGGTGGCTTGAAGGAATGCAGGCAACTGTCCCCAGGCGCACGTTCTTAACACATGGCGAACCAGAAGCCGCGGAAGCGATGGGACAACATATCAATGAGCGGTTCGGTTGGGCTGTTGAAGTGCCGCAATATGGTCAGAGGTTTGAACTTTTATAAGAGCAAAGGATAAATTGGGAAGAGATCATGAGCGTCCTAGTCGATAAATCTACTCGCCTTGTTGTCCAGGGCATTACAGGTAAAGAAGGAACATTTCATACAAAGCAGATGGTTGAGTATGGAACCAATGTCGTTGGTGGTGTCACGCCTGGAAAGGGCGGCACAACTCACGAGAATATTCCTGTTTTCAACACAGTAGCTGATGCCGTAAAGCAGGCAGGGGCAAACGCAAGTGTAATCTACGTTCCACCTGCGTTCGCGGGGGACGCGATCATGGAAGCAGCCGATGCCGGCATTCCAGTAGTTGTTTGCATTACTGAAGGGATTCCAACGCTCGACATGGTGCGTGTGAAGGAATATTTGAGCGATAAGAACACTCGTCTAATCGGTCCTAATTGTCCGGGGATTATCTCTCCCGGCAGATGTAAGATCGGAATCATGCCTGGGCACATCCACAAAGAAGGAAGCATCGGTGTTGTTTCTCGTTCTGGCACACTCACCTATGAAGCAGTCGGTCAATTGACGGCCCTTGGTTTAGGTCAATCGTCGGCTATCGGTATCGGCGGAGATCCAATTGTTGGTACGACTCACGTTGATGCATTGCGACTATTTCAAGCTGATGACGAAACTGATGGCATCGTAATGATCGGTGAGATCGGAGGCACGGCTGAGGAAGAGGCCGCCGCTTTTGCCAAAGCCAATGTGAACAAACCTATAGTCGCTTTCATCGCGGGACAAACTGCACCGCCCGGAAGGCGCATGGGACACGCAGGAGCGATCATTGCTGGCGGAAAAGGAACTGCGGCAGAAAAGATGAACGCTCTGCAAGACGCTGGTATTCACGTAGTGAAATCTCCGGCTGATATTGGAGTTGCAATGAAGGAGGCACTCTCAGGCAACTGAGTGTGCAGTTTCGTAGGGTTAACTTGTTCTCATTTTCCCTTTTGGGTTTAGGGAGGGATCCGATGAAAACGTGCCCAGCTTGCCAACGGCTCTATTCGGACGACACGTTAGTTTTTTGTCTCGCTGATGGGGCTCGTCTTTTAAATGTTTCTCGAAAACTCGATCTTGATGCTACCTGGCGGCTATCGCCGAGCTTGGAGGAGCCTGCGCCAACACAATTTGCTCCTGAAGTTAAACCGATAAAGACTGATGAAGGTAAACCGTTATCTACCATTCAGTATCGACCGGAA
>JBKPQV010000227.1:0-7775 GCA_046734235.1 Acidobacteriota bacterium | reverse complement strand
GTTCCAAATGGAGCATTTGGCTATTTCCATACAGCACCAGGGCATAACGTTGAGCAATGACCCCACCGTCACCTGGTTGTCTACGTTTTTGAGTGCCGTTAATATCGGCCTCAACGGTATAGTTAGAAAAGTCTGATGGTCCAAAGTAAGCTCGCGCACGGCTCAACAACGACGAGCCTTCGGTAGTTTTCACCAGAACCTTGTTACCGTTCACATCGCGCACAATGTACTTTAACGTGGCATTAACCCAGGTCGGCGGAACTGTATTGACTGCCATTGAGTCAAAGTTTTCGGTCCACGGAAGGGGAGGGAAAACTCTTACACTTGATAAGCCACTAAGATTCCCCACTGTGGCTTTTACATTTCCTGCCTGCTGTATCGCATCGGCCGCGACTACAAGGCGGCCATTTTCAACGGTGCCTTTTAATTGATCCAGAGACCACGTAGCCGACTTCTCCTCACGGATAAATCGTCCTTGTTCATCGAAAAGACGAACGCGAAAGTTGACGGTCTCTCCCGGCTTAAGGATCAATTCGGTCGGAACCACCTGTACATGTGTTGCTGGACGATTTGGATTCGGCAATCCATCTACGGGAGCAGGTTGATCTGTCGCTCCTTTTGTTTTCTTGCCGATACAGTACATGTTGGAGTCGCTAACCAGATAAACACGCCCATTCGATATAGCCACTGAAGCGATGATTGCCTCAGGTAATGCCTCTGTTCCCAACTGATCTGAGTCAAGAATCTCGCAGCCTGTTGGGCCAGGCTTAAGAATGAAGAACTTTCCGTTTTCAGTGCCTACGTATAGCTTACCGTCGGCGAGCACCGGCGAAGCTTTCTGAATTGTTCCCAGGTTTTGAAACCACAATTGCTTTCCGGTATTACTGTCGAACGCGGCAATGTTCGCACTGTTATCGACCTGGTAAAGGCGATCGCCGTCCAACACTGGAGATGAAAAACCTCCTTGCCATCCAAACGTGGTCCACTTGACCTGTTCCTTCTTGATATCGCCCTTCGCACTTGCATCGACCGCAGTCATCATTCCCATCTCGCTCGACGCCAGGTTCTCTTCACTGTGCGTAAGAATCGCCAATCCGTTATGAATGACGGCGCCTGTGTTCAAGCCTCGTTTGCTAATTTCATACTTCCAGACTGGTTCGCCAGTTTGCGGCTTAATCGCGTGAACTACACCATCGCTTGCGCCCTGGATTAGCAATCGCGTCCCATTTATGTCTGCGATGATCGGTGCTGCGTAAGTTGTATCGTATGGACGACCACCGGGTGCACTTACCCAAACCGTCTCTCCAGTACGCTTGTCGAAGGCCATGAAGCGATGAGCACCACGCGCCTGAAGGCCCCATTGGAAAGTCACGCCACTCACGATCACGAGGTCCCCGTCGATGAGCGGCGAGACCGTTCGTCCTCCATGCGTTGTCAGTAGGCCGAAATCTTCACCTAGCGACCGTTCCCAGATAACTTTTCCATCGCGCCCAGACAGCCCGAGAAGTGTGCCGCCAACGCCGAATGCATAAACGTTTCCTGTTGCCGGATCACCCACTGGTGATGCCCACCCGACTCGATGCGGCGGAACGTCGCTGAGATAGACGTTGAAGCGATGTTCCCAAAGTAGCGATCCGGTATCGGCGTTAAAACACATTAAGCGTTCCTGTTCCTCGGCGCCCTTACCGGCGGTATTTTGGAGATAGACCCGCCCGTTCATCACGATGGGAGCCGATCGCCCCCCGTAAGGAACTTTCCAGGCAACATTTTGACCGGACGGGGACCAACTATTTGGCAGGCCCTTTTCCGGTGAAATACCGTCGCGAGCAGGTCCTCGCCATTCAGTCCAGTCACTTGCTTGGGTTGGAATAATGAGAAGTAGCAGTAGAAAAACATTCAGAAAAATGGAGACAAGCTTGGTCATTTTATTTTTGCCTCATACTTCGGAATGAAATGAGATGAAACCGATGATAAAAGTGATCAAAACTGAACCGCTACAACCTTAAAGATGTAGAATACGCAGACCCGAGTTGTAGTGATTCAAAAATTCTGACATCAAACGTAGTCCAATTTACCACTCAACCTTGAGTCCTAAAAGCGTGGAGGCGTTGATATGAGCATTAGATACCCATTTGCCTTTCTCGTAACCTTGTTTTTTAGCTCAGTTCTGGCCTTTGGCCAGAACTCAAAACAAGAACTAAATGACCAATTCTTTGAGGCAGTCCGCAAGGGTGACGCCTCCGTGGTGACGGCTCTGCTCGACAAGGGTGTCGATGTGAATACCAAGTTTCGCTATGGAACAACTGCTCTGTTCAAAGCTGCTGAGCGGGGTAACGTTGAGGTGGTAAAGATTCTCCTCGCACGTGGCGCCGATATTAATGTGAAGGATACTTTCTACGGCGCTACAGCAATCAGTTGGGCCTTGCAAAACGGCCACGTTGACGTAGTGAAAGAATTCCTGGCTAAACAGCCGGATGTTGCTGAAGAGGTCCTGATGACGGGAGTTACCGACGGCAAACCCGAGCTGGTTAAGTTGGCTTTGGCCCAGAGTGGTCTAAAGAAAGAGGCGCTGACAACAGCTCTATTTCTGGCCGCTCGCGATAAAGACTCGGCTGAAGCAGCGGAGTTGTTGAAGAAGGGAGGAGCCGTTCCTCCCCCGGAAATTAATCCTACAACCATGCAGTCGTACGCTGGTAAATACAAAGGCGATAGCTCCGAGGCGACTATCACTTACTCTGGTGGCGGACTCTCTGGTGGCCTGGTTGGTCAGCGGCAGAGACCTCTTATGCCTCTCGATGAAACAACTTTCAGCGTGCTCTTTATCGATGGCGATGTAACCGTTCACTTTAAAGTTGATCAAGGTAAAGTTGTTGGCATGACACTAACGGAAGGTAAGAAGGTTACCGAGTTCACCCGAATGCCCGACGTCAAATAAGTCGTTAATGGAGGATTGCATGAAAAAGTTTGGATTATCGATCTTCATTTTGCTGCTGGTTAGCGTCGCCATTAAGGCTCAGAACTGGCCGCAGTTTCGTGGACCAGGTGCGGGTGGCGTGGTTGAAGGCCGGCCCGCTCCAGTGAAGTGGGACGTGCCTAAGTCGGAAGGCACGCTTTGGAAACGGGAGATTCCCGGTCTCGGTCATTCGAGTCCAGTTGTTTGGGGCAACAAAATTTTTGTGACCACTGCGGTCACTACTGGCGCGAAAGACGAAACGCGCTACGGCCTTTACGGCGATGTTGCTCCAGTCAAAGACGATCCAAAACATGTCTGGAAGGTCTATGCGCTGGATAAACTCACAGGCAACA
The DNA here is from genome assembly GCA_046734235.1 of Acidobacteriota bacterium. Classification (GTDB taxonomy): domain Bacteria; phylum Acidobacteriota; class Blastocatellia; order Pyrinomonadales; family Pyrinomonadaceae; genus PSRF01. The sequence goes on along the minus strand of JBKPQV010000227.1, from coordinate 4,469 downwards.
TACTTTGGGAACGCGTTGCGTATGAAGGGATACCAAAAGTAAAACGACATCCAAAATCTACGCATGCTGATTCGACACCTGTCACTGATGGCAAGTATCTCGTTGCGCTCTTTGGCTCGCACGGGCTTTACGCCTACAACTTGAATGGCAAACTTCTATGGAAACAGGATCTGGGTTTATTGGATTCCGGGTGGTTCTACGATGCTGATTACCAGTGGGAGCATGGGAGTTCGCCGATTATTTATAAAGACCTCGTAATCATTCAGGCGGACGTGCAAAAGGATTCCTATATTGCTGCCTACAGTCTCAAGAACGGAAAGCTTGTTTGGAAAACGCCTCGGGAAGAAATCTCTTCCTGGGGTACACCGACAATTTATGAAGGAAAGACGCGAGCTGAACTAATTACCAATGGCTCCAAGGCTATCCGCGGCTACGATCCCTTAACAGGCAAAGAACTCTGGCGCCTTACGCCGAATTCAGAAGTCACCACCCCGACTCCTTTTGCAGCTCGCAATCTCATTTTTGTAACAAGTGGTTATGCCCCTATCCAACCAATCTATGCGATCAAGCCTGGAGCAACGGGTGATATCTCACTAAAAGACGGAGCCGCCTCAAACAACTTTATCGCCTGGAGCAAGCAACGTGGTGGTCCATATATGCCAACCCCGGTTGTGTATGGTGACCTTTTGTATACCTGTTCAAACCAGGGTGTGGTAACCGCATACAACGCCGACACGGGCGACCGTATTTATCAGGAACGACTCGGCGGTAAAGGGGGAGCTTTTACTTCATCACCAGTAGCCACTGACGGCAAACTCTATTTGACGAGTGAGGACGGAGACGTCTTTGTGGTAAAGACAGGTCCGAAGTATGAACTGTTGGCGACGAATCCAGTTGGTGAAGTAATGATGGCGAGTCCGGCCATCTCTGACGGTATAGTTATCGTGCGCGGTCTGAAACACATTTTTGCATTTGGTCAAGCTACAACTTCGAGGAACTAGTCATGAGAACCTTTGGTCGTATATTCGGTGTACTGACATTTGTCTTTTCACTTTGTCTTTTTGCATTCAACTCTACGGAGGCATCTGGTCCAGGTTGGCCCCAGTGGCGAGGTCCGTCAGGTCAGGGAGTTTCTACAGAAAAGAATCTTCCCGCTGAGTGGAGCGCGACGAAAAACATCAAGTGGAAAGCAGCGATTCCCGGGCGTGGACACTCTTCGCCGATCGTATGGGAAAACAAAATATTTGTGACGACCGCGGTTGAAAAGGAAGCGGTGCCTGGCGCCAAAGCTCCAATTCATTACGACGGTGACAAAGAGTTTCGTCATCCTGATAGTGTCGGTGCTGATCATAAACACATCTTCAAAGTGATTTGCTTGAATGCTAAAACCGGCAAGATTCTTTGGGAGCAGACAGCGTATGAAGGCACACCGTACGATGATCGTCATCGAAAGAGCTCTTACGCAGCTTCCACTCCCGCCACGGATGGTAACAATGTCTATGCCTTCTTTGGTGCCGAAGGACTCTATGCCTACGACATGAACGGCAAGCAAATCTGGAAAGCAGATTTGGGTAAACTCGGCACCGTGGGTATGGGAACGGGAACTTCACCAATTCTTTTCAACGACCTGGTTATCGTTCAATGTGATGAGGAAAATGGAGCTGCTTCATTCATTGTTGGAGTAAATAAGAAGACTGGCAAAGAGATGTGGCGGACACAAAGAAAAGTGCAGGTCAGCTGGTCAACTCCGTTACTGGTCAACACAGGAAAGAGATCGGAACTCATCACGAGCGGCAATGAGTTCGTGATCGCTTACGATCCGCAAACTGGAAAGGAACTTTGGCGACACAAGGGAGTCGACAGTAATGCGATTCCTTCGCCTGTAGCGAACAATCAGATGGTATTCATCTCAGCTGGTTTTCCTGCCAAGGTTGCGATGGCGATAAATCTGGGTGCCGACGGAGATCTCGCCGACAACGTCGTCTGGAGATATACAAAGGGAACTGCTTATGTTCCGTCTCCAATTCTCTATGGTAATTATTTGTATCTGACTTCAGACCGGGGGGTTCTGACTTGTCTTGATGCGAAGACCGGCGAAGTCAAATATGAAGGCGGTCGCGTTCCCGTGCCCGCAACCTTCACCGCATCACCAGTAGCTTTTGATGACAAGATCCTCTTGACGAGCGAAGATGGCGACACCTTCATAGTCAAGGCGGGTCCAAAGCACGAGATAATGGGCACGAATTCAGTAGGAGAACCCGTCTATGCCTCCCCGGCGATAGCTGATGGAAATATCTTCATCAGAGGCGAAAGAAACCTCTACTGCATTGGCAGCTAATCGGAACATTTGGCTGCTATATAGCGTCTAATTGTCCGAGGTGTCCGCTATGCTTCAGCTTGTCGGGGGTTGGTACTTTGTACTTTGTACTTCGTACTTGCCCAAGGACAAAGAACAAAGGACAAAGTACCAACCCCCGACAAGCTAAAGCATATCGGACACTAATTCTTATCTGACATCAAAAAAATCTGGAGGGACTTGATATGTTCGAACCGCAGGAATCGATCCCCTGGTATCGCTCGACAACCCCTTTAATTATTGCCTCCATTCTGATACCTCCGGTCGGCCTTGTGATGCTCTGGACTCTGTCGAAGTCGCCTCTAAAGACAAAGTTGTTCGGTACTGCGGCGATTGTAATTCTGGTGGCAGGCTATTTTTCAGCCTATGCAATTTGGGAACGGTCAGGCAGAAACGAGGCTCATTACGATGCGCTTGAACAACATCGAGCGCAACAACAACGAGAAGCAGAAGCTCAGGCTGCGAGTCAGCCAGCGGCTCCGACAACTGCGGCAGCGCCACAACAACCGGCCAACGCTCAAGGATCTCCCAACACAACTGCAAGCCCAGAACAAAACGCTGCACATCCAACGCGAAACTATTGGACCAACTTTCGCGGTCCAAATCGCGACGGCCGTTACGATGAAATGGCCATACTCACAAACTGGCCTGCCCAGGGTTTGCCACTCATCTGGAAAGAGCCTGTAGGTGTTGGCTACGCTTCAGTAACAATCGCTGATGGTCGTGCTTATACGATAGAGCAGAGGAGACGACAAGAAGTGGTCGCTGCCTATGATGCCAACACAGGCAGAGAAGTTTGGATCCAGTCGTGGGGAGCAGAGTACACGGACGAGACCGGTGATGGACCACGCACTACGCCAACATGGGATGATGGGTGGCTGTATGCACTTGGAGCGACTGGTGAGCTTCGCTGTCTTAATGCGAAGACGGGTGCGATCCGTTGGGGTAAGAACATACTAAGCGACAATGGAGCACAGAACTTACAGTGGGCGATGTCCGCTTCACCGTTGATAGTTGACGATAAGGTTATCGTGCTTCCTGGTGGCACCTCAGGTAAATCGGTCGTTGCGTACAACAAAGTAACCGGTGCTCCTGTTTGGAAAGTACAGAACGACAGGCAGGCTTATGTCTCACCAATGTTGGTTACCCTGGCGGGAAGACGACAGGTACTTGTAGTAAGTGCATCTCGCGTGTTCGGTCTAGCGCCGGAAGATGGTTCGTTGCTCTGGAGCCAGTCATGGGACACCGATATGGGCATTAACGTTTCGCAACCCATTGTGGTTGATGCGAACCGCTTCTTTATTTCATCGGGTTACGGTAAAGGGGCTTCGTTGGTGGAAGTGAGCGGATCGGGTAACAGTTTTCAAGCCAAGGCCGTCTGGACCAACATTAATATGAAGAATAAGTTCAACAGTTCAGTACTGCATGATGGATATGTGTACGGGCTGGATGAAGGAATTCTTACTTGTGTAGAGGTCAGCACCGGAGCGCGCAAGTGGAAAGGCGGTCGATACGGTTACGGGCAGGTGCTTGTTGCGAGTGGGCATTTGATTGTCATGAGTGACGAAGGTGAGCTCGCATTAGTGAAGGCCAGCCCAGATGCGTATACGGAAGTTACTCGCTTCAAAGCACTCGAGGGCAAAACCTGGAATTACCCGGCAATCGCAGGCGGGCGCCTCTTTGTACGAAATGCGAATGAGATGGCCGTGTATAAGATTGCGGCAGACTAGGCAGTTCAGGTTTTTGCTGATCACTAATTTCGTGTTTACTTCGTGTGACTTCGTGGATCGTTCCTTTTGTCCGGGAAAAAAAGACGATCGACGAAGTCACACGAACTAATACGAACCAAAATACTCCTCACTTCAAAGTTGCTTCTTCAGAGGCTTTTGGCGCGGCGAGGACGCTCCACTTTAGTTTCTTAGGTTGTTGATTTTTTGCGATCGGCTTCGCCGCCCGTTGTGAGGATGTGGCTGTGCCCTTCCGTGATGGCCGAACCACGGACCCGGCTATGCCGCTTTGATCTGGCCTCAGACGAAATTGTATCTGGGACTTAAGGGGGCGTAGCCCAAACAAGAAGGGCGTGACTTACGGAAGGGCATAGCCACATCCTCAC
>JBKPQV010000226.1:0-7954 GCA_046734235.1 Acidobacteriota bacterium | reverse complement strand
TCGGCCAAGAGGTCGATCTTCAGTAGAAGCCACAATTCTTTGCCAACAGATCTCAAAAGGAGTGTCTAGCCATATGCTGATGGCATTTGCCTTTTCTAATCTCTGCCGGTTATTTCCCTCAATCCAGGCTCCGCCGCCAAGCGAAATCACATCCGCACTGCCATTAGTTAGCAGGTGGTCCAGTGTGCTCGCTTCAATCTGGCGAAAGGTGGGCTCTCCTTCCTGATCGATTAGTTGGGCCGGAGTTCGTCCGGTCGATTGAGTAATGAGGTCATCCAGATCCGACATCCTGAGACCGAGCTGGCCGGCAAGTGCGCCGGCAACTTCAGTTTTGCCGCATCCCATGAAACCTGTAATGACAATTGGTCCGCTAGGTTTCATGAGATCGTCAGCGAACCGAGAAGTTTAAAGAACTCAGGGAACGAAATGTTTACACATTCCGCTCCAGTCATCTGGGTCGGTCCATCAGCGATCAAAGCTGCTACTGTGAACGACATCGCGATGCGATGATCCCCAAAAGAGTCAATTGAAGCGCCTTTAAGCTGGGTTGGGCCAAACACCGTAAGGCCATCCCCATGTTCTTCAACTTCGGCACCCATCTTTCTCAGGTTAATTGCTGTAGCTTTCAGTCGATCACTTTCTTTGTGTCGCAATTCAGCCGCATCCCTGATCGTGATACCGCCTGGAACTTGTGTACCGACGACGGCCAGGAGTGGAAGCTCATCGATGACAGAAGGAATGGTGGCTTTCTCGATCGATCTTTCGACTGGGAGATCGAGCGATGAAAATCCCCCTCGAACTGTGATATTTCCGATCGGCTCGTTTCGCTCTTCTATGAGATCGCTGGTTGAAATAATTGCTCCCCACGAACTCAGTACCGAAAGGAATTTTGCTCGTGTAGGATTTAGACCAACACCGCGTATGGTTAGTTCTGAACCCGGAAGCAAGAAAGCGGCTGCAACAAAGTACGCCGCAGATGAAACGTCTCCTGGAACAGTTATATCTCCACCACTCAGTTGCGCTGGTCCATCAAGGGTTACTGTGAGAGCATCGTCAGTCGTCACCTGCACGCCAAAACCATTGAAGAGCCTTTCGGTGTGGTCTCTTGAAAGTATCGATTCTCTAACTTGCGTACGACCTTCAGCCCCTAAACCAGCAAACAAGATCGCAGATTTTACCTGGGCACTTGCAACTGGCATTTTGTAATTGATCGGTTTTATCTCTTTCGTGCCGTGAACGATCAAAGGAGGCTTTCCCTCGTTGGCTTCAAACCTGGCCCCCATCAACTCCAAAGGTTCAATTATTCGGCCCATTGGTCGAGAGTTAAGGGACGCATCACCACCAAGTTGGCAATCGAAGTCTTGCCTGGCCAAAATGCCCGCGAGAATCCTCATCGTCGACCCGCTATTTCCACAGTCAAGCGCCGCGCTTGGCCGCTTAAGTTCGTTAGTTCCGGCGATGAGAACGTTATTCCCTGAACGCTCAACCTGGACGCCCAACTGTGCAAGACAGGAAAGAGTAGAAGCGCAGTCTAGCGCTGAGGAGAAGTTCGAAATCTGTGACTTTCCCTTGGCGAGCGCGGCAATTAAGGCAGCGCGATGGGAAATTGACTTATCGCCGGGCAATTGCATTTCGCCAGCGATCCGTTTAGCTCTCGAGATGTTCATTTTCTACTACGTTTCGCGTGATTTTCTGCGCCAAAAATGTACCGACGGCGACTGGACTCTGCTTTCGTGCTATAAAGATACCGCACAAGGTCAGTCTGAATCCCCATAAATGCCCCCAGTGAAAAGTCGCATGATACATCAGGCTCCTAAAGCCTAAGGCAATTCTCTGTGGCCGCAATACTATCTCCGACTGTATTAGTTGCTGAAGACTCACGCGACACGCGGAAAATGTTATCTAGAGCTCTGCAACTGAAGGGCTACCGCGTTATTGAAGCTCAAAATGGTCGTGAAGCAGTTGATCTGACTCGGGAATATCGACCCAGCCTCATCATCGTCGACCTCAACATGCCGGAACTCGATGGTTTGGAAACCATCAAAAATGTTCGCGAAATGCAGGGACTGGTCGAACACATTCCAATCGTCGCTATTACTGCTTTCGACGTCTATGGAATGGAAGAAGCGGCTTTGGAAGCAGGCTGCAATGAGTACCTTTGCAAGCCGTTTGACCTTGACGAATTGGATCGAAGACTCAGAGGGCTGGGGTTTATCTTCTAGTGTGCGGTCTTGCCAGCCTCGATTCTTGACACGCAGCCAGCCAGCATGTTACACCGTCGAACCTCCGGGAAGAGTTTAAGAAAGCAGCCTAGGTCCTCGCGCAATGGCTTTCGAGAGGCCATGCCTGATCACTGTGACTGTAGAGACAACCGAACTAAGTTTACCCAGCCGCATCGATACGGTTGCCGCCGCGGCGGCAGCGGTAGCGGAATTCGTGAGTCGTTCAGGTCTTAGTGATGACGCCGCGTTTGGAATTGACATGGCAATTCGCGAGGCGGTTACCAACGCTGTAGTTCATGGTAATAACCAGGATGAAGCCAAGCTTGTAGGTATAACCTTGAAAAGCTTGCCTGACGCCGTAGAGATTACCGTTCACGACCAGGGTCCCGGTTTCAACCCAAACGAAGTCCCAGATCCGACCGCAGAAGAGAACATCCTTAAGACCTCTGGTCGTGGTATTTTTTTCATGCGTAGTTTTATGGATGAAGTCGATTGGTTCCTACCGCCTGAGGGTGGTACAACAGTGCGCATGCTCAAGCGACGTTAATTCGCAATTGCATAAAGGAGATTTCTGACAATGGCTGAGTTGAATATCACGGAACGTCAAGCAGGAGATGTAACCGTCCTTGACATGTCTGGAAAAATCACGATCGGTGAAGGCAGCGTGGCGCTTCGAACTGCCATACGCCGGTTACTCGAAGAAGGTAAGAAACGAATCCTTCTAAACCTCGCGGGTGTTGGCTACATCGATTCGAGCGGTATTGGTGAACTCGTTTCGAGCTACACGGCAATCAATAAGGAGTCAGGTCAATTAAAGCTATTGAACCTGACCCAGAAACTTCAGGATCTGCTGACTATCACTAAACTTTTGACCGTTTTTGACGTTTATGAAAGCGAAGCGGAAGCGCTCAATAGCTTTAAGTGAAGTCTAAATCCTGATCGGAGATTGATACATGGCTGAGCTTCAGGTAAATGAACGGCAAGCTGGCGACGTCACCATACTAGACATGAGTGGCGCCGTCCGAATCGGCGAAGGCAGTGTCGCCTTGCGTGACGCAATTCGCGGTCTTTCGGATGGTGGAAAAAAGAAAATTCTGTTGAACCTTGCTGGTGTGAACTATGTTGATTCCAGCGGTATCGGCGAATTGATCGCGAATTACACCACCGTTAGCCGTCAGGGCGGCCAGCTCAAGCTTCTTAACTTAACGGACAAAATTCAGAATCTCCTGGTTATCACCAAACTGCTTACAGTGTTCGACTCTTATGATAATGAAGCCGAAGCACTAAAAAGCTTTCAATAACTTTTGTCGATTTCGAGTTTCTGATGTCGAGCCGGTAAGATTGCTCGAAAGCTCGAACTCAAAATTTGAAATCAAATGTTTCGTTCTGCCTTTCGCCGTCTGCTTGCGATCGACGATCCACCCGAGCGGACGGCGCTTGCTTTTTCAATCGGGGTTTTTATCGCCTTTTCACCCTTCCTGGGCCTGCATACAATCCTGGCGACCCTCATAGCTTTCCTCTTTCGTTTTAATAAAGTCGCCATCTATACAGGAACGTTTTTGAATAATCCGCCTTTAACCCTGGTTCCGATTATTGTTGCCTCATATGCTGTTGGTGCTTTCTTTCTCGGGCGTCCCCTCAAAATTCCTGCAGAAGGCGTGGAACTGTTAAAGAATCCACATCCCCTGACAGGGAGTTACTACCGCCAAATATTTGTGCAAAGCTGGTATATCGTTTGGCCGTTCTCGATTGGCGGGATGATTCTGTCGGTCGTTTGTTCCGTTTTGGCTTATCCGCTAACATTGCGGGCGTTACGTGCTTATAGGGCTCGCAAGACCGGGGAGAACCCGCCAGAGAAGACGTAAGGTGTGGCATCGGGTAAAGGTGAATGCGCATCTACTTTCTTCGGTCTTGAACGCTAGTACATTAAACAAAACTACAATTGAAAAGACTTTTATCTATGAAGTTGTCCTTATACGCGTATTTATTGCTCTGCATGACCGGCGTGGCCGCTCTTGGACAAGCTCCAACACCCTCTCCTCAACGCCCAGCTAATCCAGTGCAATCGAGACAGAGTGTGCCGTTTGAACTCGCGGAGTACGGCGTTAGTTTTGAAGCTGATCCGCGGTTGATCATTGTGATGGTTGCTCTCGATGCTGCGGGATTTGACCCCCAACCAGGCCGGGAACCATCGGTGTTTCGGCAACAAGTTAAGAAGGATCTGGCATCTCTTGATCCAGATTTGCGAGGACGACTTAAGGGCTTCTACGAGAGAAACCGTTTGCCTGCACCGGCAACGCCAGCTGAACAAGCCGCTCGTTACGTTTCGCTAGCGCTCTCTCTCACGCCACCTCCCGACCTGATGGCTCCGGAACGCTCAGATGATTTACCTGCGGGCCTTTTAGATGTGCTCGATTTTGCGCCACTCGTGCGTGAGTTCTATCGTAGATCAGGAATTGAGGATCATCTCGTAAATTATGTGCGCGCCTACCAGGCTGAAGGCGATCGATTACGACAACCAACAACCGAAATGGTACGGGCCATATTAACTTATCTTCACACCAGGCCACTTACGACTACGTTAGAACGAGTCGCAATTAAGACCCCGTCCACAAAGAAGGACAACAAACAAAAAACGTACAGCACGCGCCAGAAGGATCGTCGTTTTTATATTCTTCCTGATCTGCTCGCACCAAGGGGTGCCATCAACTTCCGTATAATCCTTGACGATTATTACGGAGTTGTTCCTGAAGGAACTGACCCCGTGTCGTCTGAACTGCGTCGCGCTTACCTGCAATATGTAATCGACGCACTTGTGCTGCGGTTTAATCAAGATATTGCTCAGCGTAAAGATCAGATTCGTCAGGTGATTGAGGAACGCCAAAAGGCTGGCGGCGAAGGAAGCGCCGATGTCTTCCTTACCGTCGGAAGATCGTTAGTGGCTGCTGCCGATGCTCGCTTTGATGAAGTTCGTCGCTTACAGGCCTTGGGCAGATCTGCGAGAGCACGTTTGGATGCGGCGAAGGATGATGCTACGCGCGCATCAATTGGTAAGGCTACGCAGACTGATATGGTTGCAATTCAGGACGACACGATCGCTCGCCTTGCCGACGAGTATGAGAAGGGAGCAGTACTATCATTTTTCTTCGCTGATCAGCTCAAGGGAATTGAGTCCGCCGGGTTTGATATAGCCAACTTCTTCCCCGATATGATTGCGTCATTTGATCCTGCTCGAGAAATAAAACGACCAGCTGAATATGCAGAACCTCGTCAAAGAGCTTTGGCCGCTCGCGAGGCTCGCCTCGCGGCTCGACGTGCGGAGGAATCGAGTGCCAATTCCGACTCCAGAAACGCTCGAGATGCAGCATTCGTCAAGGAACTCAGCACAGTTGAAGAGAATTTGCGAAATAAGAACTACACCGAAGCGGAGTCAATCTTGAAGAGCATGCTTAAAAACTATCCTGGAGAGCCAAGGATTTTCTTCGCGTTGGGACAAACTGCGAGTCTGGCAGCAACCGATGCAACAGACGATCAGATTCGAGATGAACGACTCAACCGCGCCTTGGGCCAGTATCGTTTAGCGATTCAGTCGTCGTCGCCTGAAACAGACAAAGCGGTTCTGTCGCGTGCACATGAATCGATGGGCCGGATCAACGCGTTCATGGATAACAAGGAAGAGGCACTAAAAGAGTTTGAGGAAGCAATCAAGATTGGTGAAGTGACGGGTGGTGCTTACCAGCAAGCCCTTGCTGGGAAGCGAAAGTTAACGAGTCCTTAGAAGCAGTTGGCAGTAGGCAGGAAGCAGTTGGTAGTTGGCAACAGCAGTAAAGTAGTTGCCTGCTCAGTGCCTACTGCTTCCTGCTTCCTGCTTATTTTAGGGCTTTCGCGGCGTTGATTCTTCCGCCGGAAACCACTTTCCCTTTCAACGAATTCAGCGGATCGACAGAAGCGAGCAAACGCGTTCGAAGTTCGTCAACTGTGATCTTTGGTTCGTGAGCTGCGATTAATGCTGCCACTCCCGCAACTACTGGCGTCGCCATCGACGTTCCGGATTTTTCCTCGTACTCATCACCGAGCCATGTGCTCAGTATGTCCACCCCGGGTGCTGCGATAGCGACACTCTTAATTCCATAGTTTGAGAACGAGGCGAGCTGATCGTTCCGATCAAGCGCGGCAACGCTGACAACGCTCGGAACATTGTAACTGGAGGGATAGTGTGGCGTGCGATCGTTATTTGTATTTGCGTTACCGGCGGCAGCCACAAATAGAATACCGGCCTCATAAGCTTTCCGTATTACATCCTCAAGAGCGCGTGATTTTTGTGTGGAGCCCCAGCTCGCGCTAATCACCCGAACATTTACTCCTGCCTTTTTACGATCGATTACGTAGTTGATTGCCTCTATCGCATCCTTCGTCGTCCCGTAGCCACCCGCGTTCATGAATTTCAGCGGCATGATCTGCACTTTCCAATTCACACCGGTGATACCGATGTCGTTGCCGCCTTCGGCCCCAATGATCCCGGCGCAGTGGGTTCCGTGTCCATTGTCATCCATGGGATCGGCGCTATTTTCGATCGCGTTGTAACCATGCAAATCCTGGATCGTTCCCAGGTCCTTATCTTCGTAAGGAGCGACATCATCAGAACGGATCCACATGTTGCTAGCGAGATCGCTGTGGGTGTAATCAACTCCGCTGTCCAACACAGCAACCACAACCTTGTCGCTGCCCCTGGTAACAGACCACGCCAGCGTCGCACTAATGTCTGCGCCTTTTGTACCACCTCTCGATCCGTCATTTGCCAAAGCCCATTGTTCTGAGAATCTTGGATCGCTTGGCATCACCGGTTCGAACGCATCGGCGCTGATTTCAAAGACAGCTTCCGCATATTCAACTTCAGGCAAAGCACGATACTGGGCAGCTACTGATTCCGCCGTGGCCTCATCAAGGTCGTCTATTGACTCAAGGCCAGCCACCGACTCAATTTCATCTTCAACTCGATCGTGCAGGCCCGCGGTGATTTGTTCGATCGTTGAGTGACTCACATCGGACTTAAATTTGACCAAAACCTCGGGAGCACCAAAATCGCGGGTTTCGTAAACTGAGGACTCAATGTTGTTGATTGGCGCCCGACGTTTTTCCGCACGCGGAAAAACATGTACACGGTTTTTCCAATCAGTCTGCCATCTGCGCAGCTGGCCAGCGAAGGCGGCCACGAGGATTAACACGAGTGCGAGTGCGACATGTGGAAGGAAATTATTGCGGTTCATTTGATGTACCTCTTAATACTGGTGCATGTCCTACAACGTCATTTTCCCTATCTCATTTGACATTTTTCAGTTGTCATTGCGTTGATTCGATTTCTGGACATCCGCCAGAAATGACAACTGAAAAATGTCAAATGAGATATGAAAAATGACCAAGTCCTAGACCTTGTAATTCTTGCCCTTAAACTCAAACAATCTCAGCTGGTTTTTATCGCCGCGGTATTCATAAGTTTGGCCTCCGGCTTTTAACTGGATCTTCCAGCCTCTTGTGATCATTTGTCCACTCATTTCACCGGCAGCCGCCGCGCCGAGGGCCATATCAGGAAAGTCAGCATCCGAGACAGATTGCTCCGAAACATCGGTTTCATCAACTCCAAGACGCTTCGCCAAGTCTTTGCGGGCCCGCTCGGTTGCTTCTTCTTTTGTCATCTCGTTTTTGGAAGTCTCCAGGCTATGCTCGTAACAATA
>JBKPQV010000225.1:0-6837 GCA_046734235.1 Acidobacteriota bacterium | reverse complement strand
AAACAATTAAGAGTAATGTCTATTTGCGTAGATCTACGGTTCAGCTTCTATTCCTTCTCGTATGCTGTAGCTGTCTCTATGCGCAGGCATCTTTTACACCTCAAGACCAGGCATTCCTGGACGACCTTGAACATCGTTCATTCCAATACTTTTGGGATCAGGCTGATCCAGCAACTGGCCTTGTTGCTGATCGCGCACGTGTCGATGGGTCAACACTGGATGAAAATCATCGCAACGTGGCCAGCTCAGCTGCGACTGGATTCGGTTTAACCGCAATTTGTATTGCCACGGAGCGAGGTTGGATTAATCGATCGCAGGCGCGCGAACGCTTACGCAACACTCTTCGTTTCTTTGCTGACAAAGCGTTTCATAAGTCTGGCTGGTTTTATCATTGGATTGACTCAAAAACGGGAGAGCGTCGCTGGAACAGCGAAGTGTCATCGATCGACACGGCGCTGCTCGTCGCGGGTGTTTTGACTGTACGGCAGTATTTTCGCGAAGACATTGAGATCAGAAACCTGGCGACAAAAATTTACACACGCATAGATTTTGCCTGGATGTTGAATGGTGAGCCGTTGTTGTTATCACACGGCTGGAAACCTGAGACTGGCTTTCTTAAAGCTCGTTGGGACACCTACAGCGAAAATACTCTTCTTTACTTGCTCGCAATTGCCTCTCCAACAAATCCAATTCCTGCTCGTTCGTGGTACGCGTTGTGGCGAGATCGGTATCGTTATAGTGGGTATGCGTACTTTACAAGTATCGGTGTGCCCCTTTTCATGCATCAGTATTCGCACGCATGGGTTGATTATCGCGGTCGACGGGAATCACGCGGTGATCGCATCGATTACTTCGAAAATTCAGTAAACGCAACACTCGCGCATCGCAAGTTTTGCATGGATCTCGGTTTCGAGTTTAAGCATTTCGGTCCGGATGTTTGGGGGATCACGGCCTCAGACAGCGCGAAAGGCTATCTCGCATGGGGTGGTCCACCGAGGGATCCAGCAATAGATGGGACCATTGTTCCTTCAGCGGCAGGCGGCTCACTGATGTTTACGCCGGCACTTTCGGTAAAGGCGCTTCGCACCATGCAAGAAAGGTATGGGGATAAGGCCTACGGTCGTTATGGTTTCATCGACGCATTCAATCCCGATAGTGGTTGGTACGACAAGGATGTAATCGGAATCAATGTCGGCATCATTCTCCTGAGTGCGGAAAATGCACGGACTGAAAATGTCTGGCGCTGGTTTATGCAAAACAATGAGATAGTGATGGGTTTAGAGAAGGCGGGACTGCTCAAGTACAAACGTTCTGTCCATAGTAAGTTAGTCAAGAAGTCTCTTGACCCCTCGACCCCCACGATTCAAAATGCGGATAGATCCAAGCGTCTATAAAGATTAAGACAATTGACATTCCGGTATCATGGAGAGAGGAAATAGTATCGTCGTGAAGCCCTCTCAAATCATTAAGCCTCTGTTCGGCCTCCTTCTCCTCAGTTTCCCGGTAAGTATTAATGCTTGGCGCTCGAGTCGGTCTGACGAAATCGACCATTTAATGGCGAAACTCCACGAGCAAGGTCAATTCAACGGGAGCATCATCGTGGCCTCGGGTGGGAAAGCGGTTTATCGAAAGGCGTTCGGTGAAGCGGACTTTCAATCACATCACAGATTCACGCCGGAAACGATTTCAAATATCGGCTCTGTCGCAAAGCAGTTCACGGCAATGACGGTGATGATACTGGCCGAGCAGAAAAAAATTAGTTACGACGACGCAGTCTCAAAATACATCCCCGAACTCGGCGGGCCTCTGAACGGGATAACTATAAGGCAAGTGCTCAACCACACATCGGGCATTCCCGACGTGGGTGACCTGGGAATTGATCACCGGGGGCTAACTAACCACGAAGTTCTGAACAGGCTTGCGAAGCCGGATTTTATAGTGTCCAAGCCGGGCGAAAAATACAGATACAGTAACGCGAACTATGTCCTCCTCGCTGTGGTAGTCGAGAGAGTTTCAGGTCGCCGCTTCGCCGATTTCCTTGCGGACAAGATTCTCAATCCGCTAGGTATGCATAACACTTTCGTCTTTGACGGTTCGCTGCATACCCGCAAATTCGTGGCGAAGGCTTATGACCAATTCGGCAATCCTGATCCGGTCGGCGATCTGATTACTGGCAGCGGCGGTATCTATTCCACCGTAGACGACTTATTTAAATGGGATCGGGCATTGTACGCAGGCAGACTCGTGAGCCAGTCGGCGCTTGCTGAAGCCTTCACGCCAGGTACTGTGACCGAAGGCACATCAACCTACGGTTTCGGCTGGAACATTGAGCAGAAAGAAGGCCGCAAGTTCGTCTGGCATCAGGGTGCGGCGGGGGGATACAGGGCGTTGATTGAAAGACAGTTGTCAGAAAACATTACTGTCATCATCCTGACCAACAAAGGTAATAGCAGGCGCCTACAGATCAACGACGCGATACTTAATATTCTTAAGGGCAAGCCTTATGAGCTGCCGAAACGATCGATCGCCGAAGCGATGTACCTACTAATCATCAAAGATGGACTGCCTGCTGCGATTAAGAGTTATCAAACTTTACGCGCGACGAACGATGCCAGTTATGATTTCAGTGAATCCGAACTGAACTCGCTCGGGTATAAACTTCTCTATGGTGACAAGAAAGCGGACAGCGCAATTCAGGTTTTCAAATTGAACACGATTGCCTACCCAAAATCGTCGAATGTTTTCGACAGCCTGGGAGAGGCATATCAGGTAAGCGGCGATAAGCGGCTGGCGATTGAGAGTTACCTGAAATCAGTGGAGCTTGATCCGACAAACCTGCACGCTCGAGAAATGCTGAAGAAATTAAGGTAGCTCGCTACTGCCATCGTACCGGGCGTCGTCGAACAAATTTCCGTCTCATATATGGATTCTCTCTACTTTCCAATCAGGTTTGACATTCTTAGTGAAGCAGATCTGCAGGAACATCTGAGGCACAGTGCGAACAAGTTACAACACGGTCAGTTTATCGAGGTTTTGCTTTGTCAGGCCGGAGTTGTCGTTCCGATGGTGATGCATATTTATCGCACAAGAACGGCGACGTTTGATGTATTACTCCGATCCCGTTCGATTAGTCGAGACAAGCTTGCAAGACTTCACGATTGCCTTTTGGGTGAGTCGTACGATATTAGAATTTCACACACGAGTAAGCGAAAGTTGATCCAGCGCTTAGTCGTCCGTTTGCCCATTGACGGAACAATCGCCCTAACCGGAATAAAGGTTCTTCAAGCCGTCAACGATGTCTTTGGTTTGGAATGGCCCACCTCGATAGCGATTGGTTACGCTCGCGATGCACATAAACCCGGGCTACCTGGGCGCGTGACTTTTAGATCACCTTTAAGGAATGCCGGCTACAAAGTCGGTTATGCGGTCGGAAACTTAGTTAAGACAATTCTACGATAATGATCCGCGACATCGAACAAGCGGCGCGTTTGTATCTTAAGGACGGAGACTCATGACTAGAATTGGTGACGCATCCAAGGCTCGGCTAATTGCAGTCTTTATCGATCACCTCATCGCGTTTGCGCTCACAATGTTAGTCGTGGCTTTCGTGCCGGAGAGTCTTCCGGTCGTAAAGGCAGTTTTCTTGTTTTTTATTTACTTATCGTATTTCGTAGTTCTGGAGGCCCTGTGGTCTCGTACGCTAGGCAAGTTCTTTCAGGGACTAGTAGTTCGTAAGCTGGACGGGAGCCGGTGTGATTGGAGAGCAGCCCTAATCAGAAGTGCTCTGCGCATCGTAGAAGTAAACCCACTATTGATTGGTGGCCTTCCGGCTGGCTTGGTGATAATCGCAAACGAAAGAAGACAGCGCATCGGAGACCTTCTTGCGGGTACGCTTGTGGTTTCTAATGGATTGGATTGGGATGGCAGTTCTGCCCAAGTGACTACCGAACACCCGCTTGGAGACTAGTTATGATTCATGCTTCTTCGGTAGGTGGCTTGCGCGTTCCGCTCAACCGCTTACCCTGCTACGGGTGCAGGTTGATCTGAGGAGGAAAAATGAAGCTGCTGCTACTTGCGACAATCATTACCTGCATGGTCACTGGCTTGGCACTAGGACGGAACGCGAAACAAACAAATGCCCTTGAACAGAGAATCAGAAAGCTTGAGCAGGAGGAAAGCGATGCGGTATTGCGCAGTGATGTGGCAGCATTAGAAAAACTGTGGGCAGAAGATTTCACCGTCAACAATCCCCAAAACCAAATATCCAGAGGGAGAAAGGAAGTCCTGGATTGAGTTCGCTCTGGATTAATAAAATATTCTTCTTTCGTTCGGGAGATTGAATCAGTCGGGTTTTATGGGAACACGGTTATCGTGATGGGGCTCGAAGTAGTGAACCCAATCGGCAACACTCCCAGAGCGGGACAAGCCTTACGTCGCCGATTTACGAACATCTGGATGAAGAGAAATGGCAATTGGCTTCTGGCAGTGCGTCACGCTAATGTCATCTGCTCAGATTAAGGATATTCAGCGTGAACAGCGATGAGTGACGAGATGAAATGTTCCAAATGTAGTTCAATTATGTTCCCCGGTTTCGTTCCAGATCACGGCCGCGGGGGCTCAGCCTCGTTCTGGCTCGAAGCCGGAACCGCGACAGACTCTTGGCGCGGGATACCAGACGAAAAGATTTTTGACATTGTTACCTACTGTTGCTCTGGATGTGGCTTCCTCGAATCATATGCAAGGAAGTCTGCGGAAGGAAAATAGTTGGAGCGGACTCGACCTGATGGGCTTCGTCACACTGGGCAAGTTTGATGATAATAGTAATGAGTATGCTGAGGCAGTGGAAGACATGTTGGGCGGGGCGGCGACACATAGAGGGATTGCGAAAGTAGCGGACCTTAAACCACAAAGGCACGAAGACACGAAAACACAAATCTCAAATTGTTGGTAGGTTCGTGTCTTTGTGTCTTAGTGACTTTGTGGTTAAGGATTTTCTTTCATTTCCTTAAATTTTCAGATTATCAATATTACGACTGGAGACCAATTGGACAAGCAGCTTTTGCAGTCAGCGCAACAATGAACAGTGACTTCGAAAAGGGGACGAATGATGAGATGGATTTTCATGGTTGCGGTTCTCGCCTGGACCGGCGTATCGATTGCGTCGGCCCAAACGCCTGCGCCTCAAAGAGAGTTGCTCGAACGAATGACTGGCAGATGGGTTCTCGAGGGTACAATCGACGGCAAGGCGACTACTCATGATGTGGTTACAAACTGGGTCTTGAACAGACAGTATGTCCAACTCCATGAAGTATCACGTGAGAAGGATCCACAGGGCCGGCCAGCATATGAGGCATTCGTTTACCTTACGTGGGAAGCCTCGCGAGGCGAGTACTCCTGTCTCTGGCTCGACTCAACCAGCAACGCTGGACTTTCAAATGGTGTCATGGGGCGCGCGAAACCCTCCGGAGACGAACTCCAGCTCCTCTTCAAGTATGGTGACGGAAGCGCCTTCCACACGACATTTGCATACGACAGGAGTGAAGACACGTGGCAGTGGAAGATGGATGCGGAGGAGAAAGGCAAGCTCGTACCGTTTGCGCGTGTGACGCTACGACACAAGTAGATTTGGATTGGTCATCAGTCATCAAGAGGCATTTTTAGAAATGAGAAGATCAATTGCTGTCGTTGCGGCCATCATCGTCACGTTCCTGGTTGCGGTGGCCCAGCAGGTAACTGCGCCTGAAACAAAAACGATTCGACGTCCACCACCAAAAGCGGACACCAGGATCAAACAAGACTTATCAGAGGCTCTGACACTGATCGAAAAGCATTACGCTGGCAATGGCAACCTGAACTATAACGATCTGTTTAAGTCGTCTTTCTCGGGAATGCTCCACGCTCTGGATCCTCATTCAAGCTATTTCGACAAGAAAGAATTTGATGACCAACAGGCTACATGGTCCCGTTCCGAGTATTACGGAATTGGCGCAACAATTGGCGAGCGCAGAATTAATGAAGACGTTTCCGACACTTACGTATTGGCGGCTTTCGAAGAGTCGCCTGCCTTTCGCGCTGGGTTAAGGTACGGAGATCGCATCGTCGAAATTGATGGCAAATCAACAACGGGAAAAACGTCGACTGAGGTTCGCGATCAACTGCGTGGTCCAAGAAGTACGAATGTGCGCATTACGGTTGAGCGGGCCTCGTCGGGTGACCGCCAGGTTGTAGAGATCACGCGCGACGCAGTGCCTCAACCAACGGTTCCTGATGCCTATATGTTACGTAATGGAATTGGTTACGTTGACATGACGCGGGGTTTTAATCGGACCACTTCAGAAGAAGTCATTAATGCTTTGCAGGAGTTGAAGGACCAGGGAATGACCTCGCTCATTCTCGATCTCCGTAACAACAGTGGTGGCTTTATTGTCGAAGCTGTACGGGTGGCTGAAAGATTTCTAGCTAGCGGTCAGCGGATATTGGATCAACGTGGCACTGGACCAACAAGCGCGAGTGCGCGGGTCTATGCGTCGCAAAACAAAAATCCCGAGACTTTGCCAATAGCTGTTCTCATAAATCGAGGGACTGCTTCGGCTGCTGAGATCGTTGCCGGTGCTTTACAAGATCAAGATCGAGCTTTGTTGGTAGGGGAAACCAGTTTTGGTAAAGGTTTGGTGCAGACTATCTACCCGCTCGACTTTGGCAGCGGCCTGACTCTAACAACCGCTCGTTATCACACACCCTCCGGCCGAGTCATTCAGCGCGACTACACAAACACAAGCGCCTACGACTATCTTTCGCAAGGTGGTGTTGGCGGTAGGGAAGACTTTAGTACTAACC
>JBKPQV010000224.1:0-5326 GCA_046734235.1 Acidobacteriota bacterium | reverse complement strand
CCACTATTCCTCATGATCACTGGAGCACCGTCGAGAACAGCAACGACTACATCGAGTTGCCCGTCGTTGCTCAGATCGCCAAACGCCGCGCCACGAGCGGCAACTGGAGTATTTATTGTAGCTCCCGCCGACGCGGAGATATTTACAAATCCTTTTCCCGTGTTCCGCATCATGAGTAAGGGCTGTTTGTATTTCAGATACACGGTCGACGTCTCGATGGTATCCAGCACATGTCCCTGGGCTACGAACAGATCGCGCAACCCATCGTTATCCAGGTCAACAAAACGCCCACCCCAACCGGAATGCAGTAATGTGATTTGACCAACCGCTGATGTATTTGTGGCATAGGTAAAACTCAGATCGCCGTTGTTTCGGTAAAGAGCGTACTTCTCGTTAGACAATGTTGTGATAAAGACATCAACGTAACCATCGTTATCATAATCGGCGCAATCCACTCCCATACCAGCAAAGGTTTTTCCATCCTCGTCATATGCGGCACCTGATATCAGCGCAATGTCTTCAAACGTGCCATCACGTTTGTTCCGGTACAACGCCTGGCGGACACTGTCGTTAGCGACAAAGACGTCTATCCAGCCATCGTTATCAAAATCCGCAAAGGCAACGCCAAGACCCTTACCAAACGGATCGGCAATTCCCGAAGATTTGCTTACATCTTCGAACGATCCGTCGACCCGTTGATGAAAAAGCTGATTGGCCGCCCCTTTGAAATTATCGGGATGACAATATGCGCGAAGGGTGGAGGTTGGGCCACCGCAGAACATCGAACCGCTTTCAAAATCCCAATCCATATATCGGGCAACGAACAGGTCAAGTCGTCCGTCGCGATCGTAGTCAAACCAGCCGGCACTCGTGGACCAACCATCGCTTATTTTGGGAAGCTTGTTGCTGGCGTCGCTAAAAGTACCGTCTCCGTTGTTTCGATAGAGACAATCTGACATATAACCTGCAACAAATAAGTCGACAAACCCATCGTTGTCGTAATCCGCGGCGGCGACCCCCATGCTGTAGCCGATGCCTTTAAGAGCTGCGCGTTCGGTGACGTCTAGAAAAGTTCCGTCAGGCTTTTGTCGATAAAGTCGATTCCAATATTTCGGAAGACTTTTGTCCGGACGTTCGCCTTTCGACATCTTTTCTTTCAATGCTGCGCCGTTAGTAAAGAAAAGATCCATGAGCCCATCGTTATCGAAGTCGAAGATCGCGACGCCGCCACCCATTGTCTCGAGCAAATATTTCGTGGGTGTTTTCGAAGGTGCTTGAATAAAGTTGATGCCCGGCAAGGCAGTGAATTGCACTGGTGAGCGTGCTTGCGGTCCGGGTGATGGCGGAGTCTTGGGTAAATCTGCGCTTGAATATGATCGACCAGTGCGTTCCGGAGTTGGACTCGGTGAGGCCTGCTGCGCTAACGCTTGAGCGGTTGCGACCAGAAGGGTTAAAAATATTATGGCAAGTGGCGCCACACGCATCTCATGCCAATTAAGCACAAAAAGATTGGAAACGCACAAGTGGGTAGAACGATAGTGACAGCCTTGCAGAATCTCTGAGTCTTTTGGAAACTCTCTGCATCTCTGCGTCCTTCGCGTCACTGCGGTATGAAAGTTTGCCGACTGGTAACAACGCCGAGACGCAGAGTACGCAGAGACTCAGAGAAAAAGGCGGGTTGGATGCTATTCCACATCAGTGAAGAATCCGGTATCGAGCGATTTGAGCCGAGGCCTTCTGAGTACACAACTGCGCCGGTTGTGTGGGCGATTGATGAGGAGCGGTTGCGGAATTACCTAGTCCCGCGTGATTGTCCACGTGTGACTTACTACGCTGGTCCCAAGACATCGATCGACGACACAGAACGTTTCCTCGGATCAAGTAAGGCAGTTGTTGCGGTTGAAGCCGATTGGTTCGAGCGGCTTCGATCCTGCCGCCTGTATTGTTACCACTTACCACCTGGAACTTTTGAGTGCATAGATGAGTGTGCCGGCTATTTTGTGAGCCGCGTGCCGGTCGTACCCGTTAATGTCGAGGTTTTCGATGATGTGATCGCTGAGTTATTAAAGCGAGGTGTTGAGTTGCGTTTTATGACAGAGTTGTGGACCTTGGGAAAAGCTGTTGCTGCATCAACCTTACAATTTTCTTTGATTCGAATGCGCAACTCTGTTGGAACAAGTTAGCTAAAACCGAAACACTAAGTCGCACCGCTGTGAGAAATAATGCGGACTTCTCGGGCATTTTCTAGTAGAATCCGAGACAAATTGAACGAACTCTGTCTGTAACTCAAATAACTGCGCCCTATGAACTACCTACTAACCTTTAACCAATCGGCTCAACTTAAGGAGGATGAAAGATGAACATCGAGCCGATTTTCGGCAACTAGAGACCGCTCTCACCCTTACTCGAATTCAGAAACTTCAAAACGAACGCCGGTATCGCGACCAGCAACGAGTCTTCTTCGTTGAAGGCGTGCGTAACTTCGTGGAAGCGATAGATCAGGGGTTTTCGATCGAAACGTTAGTCTACAGCGAGAAACTACTGACTGTTCCCCTGGCCAGAAAATTCGTCCGGCGGTTGAAACGCGCAGGTGTTCCATTTGCCCGAGTCTCACCGGAAGCTTTTCGGAGTATCTCCCGCGCTAAACGTGCCTCCGGTGTCGCCGCCATCCTTCATCAACGAGTACAAACATTGGAAGAGATTCAGCCGAATCAATTCTCCTGCTTGACGGTCTTGGCCCAGATTCAGTCGCTCGGTAATTTTGGGACACTTATACGAACTTCAGCTGCAATCGGCGCAACTGGATTTATCCTGGTCGGCGGAATGATAGACCCGTTTGACCCAGGCGTAATACGAGCTACGATGGGCGCGCTCTTCAAGCAAACACTCGTGCGAACAAACGTTGAGAGCTTCGGGCGTTGGATTCAGTCACACGATTTTGCTGTCATTGGAGCATCACCCGATGGAATGATTGAATATGATCAAGTCAAATATACCCGACCGGCAGTCGTTATATTGGGCAACGAACGATCGGGTTTGACGGCTGAGCAACGAGCACTTTGCAAACATATTGTTCGCATACCGATGGTGCAAGGAATGGACTCTCTAAATCTCGGTGTAGCTGGAAGCTTGCTTTTGTATGAGGTCTTTCGCTCAACAGTTAGAAGTTGAGTCTCACTCTAATATGTTGTCGACCTGCCTCTTTGGATCGACTGCTTGTCGCGATTCGAGCGGCGTTGAAAGCGGCACGATCCAACGGGCTGGTAACAAGCTTACTTCCTGCTTTGCCAGGTCGACGTTGGGATCGACGAGTAACTGCGGTTGGCGGCCGTTGAGAGAAACCATGATCCGCGCGCGTACTTCAACATTATCGTAACCTTCACGTCGCTTCTCTTCTGCAAGGTAATGCGAGAACTGAATTATTAAGTCTGGCTTCGTAATCATCTTCATCAGCTGATGAGATTTTAGGTAGCCTTCCGGCTTAATGGTCCAGGTTTGTCCACTTTTTGGATCTGTAACTGTGAAGACTGCTTCTCCCTCCTTTGTCCGCAATTTCATATGCCATGCGAAATTGTGCCCTTCTTCCGTCCAACTCACGTTGCCTGGATAGAGGTAATGACGAAGCGGAAAAATCACCTGGAAACCAAGGTAGATAGCTAACAGTCCAACAATTATTTTTTGCGACGCAAATGACAACTCGTTATTGCTTGTCTCCGCAAGCCGAGGCGTTTTTTGTGATGCCTCATCATCAGGCGACCAAAACGCTTTAGCAACGCGTCGCAACAGATCCGGCGGAAAGTAAATCAAAAGCGAGCCCAACATCATCCACGGAAAGATTCCAATGTCGAATATCAACGCGTTGGAAAGATTGAAAAAAATTGCCGCCGGAACTGCAAGGGGCCGTGTTCTTCGCCAAAGCAGTAAAGGCACGATCAGGAGATCGAGCATCAACCCCCCAATTACAAAAAAGTAAACAACGAAGTCGGAAGAGAAGATTGGACCAAAGGTTGGAACCCTCGCGAAAGGTCTTAACCAGGTGCGCATTGGTTCGCCGCCATGTACCCAATCGCTGTTGAGTTTGGCGATTCCGCCGTAAAAATACGGTATGCCCACTTGCACCCTTAGTAGCCACAATATCCACGCCGGTACCACGTCTGAGCGGATTTTTCGCCGTAGCAAAGCATCAACGGAAAAGGCGCGTTCTGCCGGTAAGAAACACATGACAAAACCAATCAGGCAGACCAGGTACAAGTGATTCAGATAACGTGTCTGCTCCAACAGGAAGGCGTATGTGAAAGTAAGGAAGAAGACAGGTGCGGCGAAGCGGTAAAAGAAACCCACCATCAAACAAGCAGCAGCCACACCAAGCACTAAAAAGTGTATGTACATGCCCTGCCCCGGCCAGGGCTTCACCCAACTGAACCCGTAGTAGGTAAAATTGATGGCGGGCTCGATGTAGTAACGCCGGATCCAACCGTTGGTGAAGTAACGATAGACTTCCCACAGCATGATGCCGCCAAAGAGGATGCGAAAGAAAACGAGGAATGAAATATCGACTGGTTTGAAAAGTGCTACGCACAGCCGATGAAGGAAATCTTCTTTCGCATCACTCGAGACCACAACAACACGCGGAGGTAGCTGTTCTTCTTGTGCTGGGACTATTTGCATTCGTAAGTTGAGCCTGCGAACCCTAAGGTTTTGTCAGTTTAACATCATACTGAACTTCGCTGACGGCTCATGCCTTTAGTAACCAGCTTATTCAACACACGAGCCCTGGTCCTGGGACCGCACGCGTCCCCGCGTGCCCCTTGCCAACACTAACTTCTGATCACAACACGGCGCATCACATGTTATTTATCCAAGCGAGGCCAAGCTTGGTAAACGGGGCATGCGGGGACGCGTGCGCTCCCAGGACCGGGCTCAGTGTTTAAAACAAACGGGTTACTAAAGGCGTGAACGCTGCTAGCTCGTTGGTGGGATTGGAACCTACCGCCGCTTCAAACGCGCACGATCACTCGCCAGGCGAGAGAGTTTTTTCCATTTCTTCTTTTCTTCAATCTCCGACAGTTTGTCTTTTTTGCGGGCCAGGTAATTTAACTCTCTCTGCAGCTTGTTATAGCTATCATATCTCTCGGTGTCGATCGTTCCCGCTACCAGGGCGTCGCGGACCGCGCAGAGTCGATCATTTTGATGCCGGCAGTCGCTAAAGAAACATTGACTCGCAAGCGCTTCAATATCATCAAACACTAGCTCCAAGCTTTCGTCGCCATCCCACAGCTGCAATTCACGCATGCCTGGAGTGTCAATCACGAGTCCTGCTTGTGGT
>JBKPQV010000223.1:0-4015 GCA_046734235.1 Acidobacteriota bacterium | reverse complement strand
CCAAACTCCACGATTCTTCCGACCATCAAGGATGCCTTCGCTGACTAGTTCGAGTAGCGGATGTGACGCCGCTAGATAGAGAAACTTATCACTCTGATTGTTAGCAACCAGATCGGCACAACGGCTGATGAGTTTGTCGCGGTTGTTGCCAAGTAGTGGACCGAGGAGGATTTGGTTCATTGCCAATAAAAACTAACTCGTCGATCTCGACATCCTTGGAGTGCGGTGACCCGGCACCGCTTTGTTACAGCGACACTCGTAGAGCATGACTTTCTTGAGTACGAGCTGGGTAGCGATTCGCTGTGACAAAGCGGTGCCAGGTCACCGCACTCCAAGGACGTTCGTGCTAATTCTTGAGTAAAAGCGGGCAAAGTTTTCTCCCGTCTAACCTTCTCCGCCTGCACTTTGGGAACGCAGTAATGGCAATTCATTTTCAATGTCGTTGTCTTCTTCTGGACCAGCCACGACATCTGGAAACAAGCCTCCTTCATCCAAACTCAACGGGCGCGCTGCTTTATCAATTGGTTCGAGTTGCTCAATTTCGTCTCCGGCAATGGCACCTCGATCTTTGAACCTGCGTGCGGTCACAAGGACCCGTGCCTCAAGAGAACGAACGCCCTTGTTGTAAGCATCAAGGGCTCGATCGAGACTTCGTCCAATGTCATCGAAGTGATTGGTGAAGACCCGCAATCGGTCATATAGAGTTTTGGCGAGGTTACTAACCTCCTGCGCATTGTTGGCCATCTGCTCTTGCCGCCAACCGTAGGAAACGGCTTTCAACAAAGCGATAAGAGTCGTTGGTGTTGCGATTATCACGCCCTGGCTGACACCGTCTTCTATTAACTTCGGGTCGTTTTCCAGTGCAGCGCTGTAGAACGTCTCACCAGGTAAAAACAGCAATACAAATTCGGGCGTCGGCTGGACGGTTTCCCAGTATGACTTGCGGCTGAGTGCGGTTATGTGCGTGCGTACAAGTCGCGCATGATCATTAAGCCTTGCAGCTCTGACATCGTCGTCTGTAGTCGATATCGATTCATAAAAGGCGTCAAAAGGAACCTTCGAATCAACAACGATCGTGCGATTGCCTGGCAAGCGGACGATCAAGTCTGGCCTGATGCGAGCATCTTCGGTTGAGACCGTTTCCTGTTCAACAAAGTCGCAGTATTGGAGCATGCCGGCCAATTCGACGACGCGCCGTAACTGAATCTCTCCCCAACGGCCACGCACGTGGGGGACGCGTAAAGCCTTCACCAGGTTGCCAGTCTCAGCCTGAAGTTGTGATTGTGAAGTGGCGAGGGCCTTCACTTGCTCGCGCAGTTCTGAATAAGCGCCGGCACGTGTCTTTTCCAAATCGCCGATCTTGCTATCGACTTTCTCGAGCGACTCCTTCAGCGGCCGGATCAATTGATCGATTGCCTGTTGACGTTGTTCCATGTCGCCCTTGGCGGTCTCCTGGAAAGTTTGCAGATTCTCTTTTGCTAACTGGAGAAAAGAATGATTGTTGCTGCGTAAAGCGTCAGCAGAAAGTGCCTTGAAAGCGTCTGCAAGTTTTTCTTCCGCGTTGGCGAGCAGATCGATCTTTTCGAGACCTGCTTTGCGTTCTTCTTCGAGGCGAGCGGTAGCAGCTGAAAGGTCAGCAAGAGCCTGGGCGTTTTCAGCGCGAAGCCCATCGTTTTGCGACGATTCCCGGTTAATGGCGTCGCGCAATTCTCGGAGTTGCTCTTCTTTTCCCGCGAGACGTTCTCTTAGCGTGGCGCGCTCTGTGTCAACTTCCGCACGAGCGCGATCGTATTCGTGTTTTAGTTTTGTGCGATTTGTAAGCCAGACAAAAACGCCGCCAATGATGAGGCCGATGACAAGCATCGACGCGGGGAACAAAATTTCCATGTGAGCGATTCTATCAGAGCATTGCTAATTTCTCGGTGCTTCCTTTTTGCATCTTTGCATTGAAGCTCCTTAATCACCATGAGGACGCTGGATACAAGACATTAGAATGCCGAAGCTGCAGGTTTCATTCTCACGGGGTGTTAGTTGAACGTATAAGTAATCGTTCCGACTACTTCACCGCTACCCGGTAGCTTGTCAGGGGCAAAAGTTGAGCGTCTGGCGGCTCGAATAACCGATTCCCTCAAACGCTGGTCAACATTGAGTGGGCGCCACGACATCACTTTTCCAGCTCGGTTCACACGCACTACGACTGTGAATTCTCCATGCGGGCCGTTGTCGCCTGTTCTCTTACTATAGTCAGGCTGCACAAGATTAACTTCTGCGCCTGAAAGTGGACCACCCGCAACGGCGGTAATTTTATGTTCCGGTGTTTGCGCGGAGGTCGTTGATTGGAGTGGGGTAATCTCGTAAGTAATCGTTCCTTCGATTGCCTTTCCCTTACCAGCAAGTCTGTCTGGTGAGAATGCCGAGCCTTTCGCTGCTTTTTCAGCAGAACTGCGAAACACCTCATCTCCGTCGACAGCTTTTGCGGAAAGAACAGCTCCTTTCGGACTCACTTGCACCTCGACCCGAACCCTCCCACTTAGCCCGCGACCTGCTGTCGGATATTCCGGAGTGGGTAAATACAACTGTCTCCCCACGAGTTCCGCACTGAGTACAGGACGACTCGCAGCCGCAGCAGTTGGTTGCGGTGATGACGACCTAGCGACGTCAGGCTGAGTTGGGGCCGCGGGTTCTCGAGCAAAGAAAACTTTTGCCAAGCGATAGGCTCCGAAGCCTGCTCCAGCTAACACAACTACCAGCACTAACCAAAGAAAGCCATAACTGCGGCGCGGAGAATCTGGCACTGCCACTTCAACCTTGCTCAAGGGTATTGACGTTTCGCCATCACTCAAATCGAAGATTTGGGTGCGAGATCTCATCGAGGAACGCGGAGCCGCAGTGTCCTCCGTAAT
Source organism: Acidobacteriota bacterium (assembly GCA_046734235.1). GTDB lineage: Bacteria > Acidobacteriota > Blastocatellia > Pyrinomonadales > Pyrinomonadaceae > PSRF01. Next base: position 1,112 of record JBKPQV010000223.1, on the reverse strand, counting down.
TTGCGATAAGGGCTTGTCGACAGTTTCTTCATCGAGGGCAGTGGGTTTAGTTTGTCTCGGAACTTCGACGGAGGTTGAAAGCTGAGGCGGATCCGGTTGTGAGTGTTCTTCCAAAGCCGGAGGCTCGATCGGGTGTTCTCGAACATGTTCGGAGATTGGAGCAGGGTTCGACATTGAACCGATTGGCTGAACACGGTCTTCCAAACGGGGCTTGTGATCGCGAAGAATGGCCGCGGAGAGTCCTTTTAGTGTGGGTTCATCGGCTAAACGTTGAACTTGGACCCCGGGGGTCTTGGAAATGAATGGAATGGGTGACGTTTTGGTTTTAATTTCATCCGTCTTTATTGGAGGTGCGACTACAACTTCGTCCTGTTTGGGTTGGATCGAGGCGGAGGGATTGAGCTGTTCAATTATCTCCTGATCTTTGTTGGCCCAGTCGAAAGCTGTTAGACCAAGCTCGTCTTGTACCTCGGCATTTGCACCGGCTGCGATTAAGACCCGCACGACATCGTGACGTCTAAATGCAACAGCCAGCATCAGGGCTGTTTGACCTGCACGGTTCGCGCTATCAACTAGAGTGCCTTGAGCGAGAAGTCCCCTAACGAGGTTTGCATCGCCATCCGAAGCGGCGCGCAGGAATGCACGAATTGCGGGCGTCATGTGTCTCAGAGAATTTAGCAGATTTGCGCGCAGATAGCGCTCTGCTTGGGCGCTTTGGTTAAGACTGCTTCCTGGAATCCACCCGACTGGTCACTATCTTCCAAAACTTGCAACCATTCGTTCGTAAATCTTCCGCGTTACCCTAACGTCGTTGAGGTTGTATTCACGGATCAGATCAAACTTTCCAGCCTGGTAGAGATCAAACACCTTACTACCTTCGACCTCTGAAGTCTTACTGGATTCGATGCCAAGTGCCCAGGCTAAGTCGTCCAAACTCACGTTTCTACGAGCACCGAGCCACCAGCGATGCATCGTGTCAAACTCTCCGCGAACGTTGTAGTCGCTTAGATTCACAAATGGTCGCACTTGCATTCCATGAACGAGACAGCGCTGAAAAACAAATGGCAGGTCAAACCCAATCACGTTGTGACCTACCAGTTCATCCGATTCGC
>JBKPQV010000222.1:0-3864 GCA_046734235.1 Acidobacteriota bacterium | reverse complement strand
GTTTTGCGGGAGCCGGTGCGGTGAAGAGACTATTGATTGAAAGTTTGCCCAATTATTTTCCATATGCCATCTGACATTTCTTATGAGATCGAGAATCGCTGTGAGATCTCCAATTTGAGATTTGAGATCCGCTTTTAGATCAGCCAAGCCACACGGGCCTGTCTCACTGATTTATCGGAGGAAGCAGTCGGAAAAATGAAGTATGTCATATGGCTTATGGAAAATATCGGCTTCGCGTTAAACTTACCCGCCGCTCTAATCAAATCTTTTAATCATGAGGTACCACTATGTCCAGCCCAGCGTCTAAACAGCCATCTCCCCAACTCTTTTTCCAAACTATTAATGCCCACCAACAAACAGAAGCGTTAAAGGCCGCTATTGAGCTGGAACTGTTTACGGCCATCGGAGAGGGAAACACCAGCGTTGCCGATATCGCCAAACGTTGTGACGCCGCAGAAAAAGGCATTCGCGTTTTGTGCGACTACTTAACGATAATTGGTTTCTTAACTAAGCAAGACAATGCTTACGGTTTAACTCTCGACTCCTCGGTCTTTCTCGACAAGAAGTCACCCGCGTATCTCGGCGGCGCGACTGAGTTTCTTTGCGATTCCATAATTACTGCTGGCTCAAAGGACATAACTGGCGCCGTCCGCCGTGGCGGCACGACCCTGGAGAACGATGGCACGATCGGCCCTGAGAATCCCTGTTGGGTGACATTCGCCCGGGCTATGGCGCCTATGATGGCGCTGCCGGCTCAATTGATGGCTCAACTCGTCGATCCAGCGGGCGATCGAAAATTGAAGATCCTCGACATCGCTGCTGGCCACGGCTTGTACGGATTGGCGTTTGCAACCAAGAACCCTCAAGTCGAAGTTACTGCACTTGACTGGGCGCCAGTGTTGGAAGTGGCGAAAGAAAATGCCGCCAAGGCCGGAATCACCGATCGGTACAAGACCATCGCAGGAAGCGCATTCGACGTTGATTATGGCACCGGCTACGATCTGGTCTTGCTAACAAATTTTCTACATCACTTCGATCCTCCCACATGCGAAACCCTGTTAAAAAAAGTTCATGCGGCTTTAGCTGACGGCGGACGCGCAGTTACGCTGGAATTTGTTCCGAATGAAGATCGCGTGACTCCGCCTGAACAAGCGACGTTCGCGCTGATGATGTTGGCAAGTACACCCGCCGGCGACGCGTACACATACAGCGAACTTGAGCGCATGTGTGCAAATGCCGGATTCTCCAAGAGCACTGGTCATGCTTTACCGCCTTCGATTCAGACCGTGGTGATTTCGGAAAAATAGGACTTAAGAATAGGACCTATTAACCACCAAGGTTCTTCCAATCGAAATCCGAAAGGTTGATCTTCAATGCGTATCCTCCTGCTCCTAATACTGTCTCTGTCACTATCTGTACCCTTCGCACAAACTCGACCAGTCAGCCAGCAGCCAGACACGGTTTACCTCTTAAAGCCAGCGCGTGTATTTGATGGTGTCTCGCCCGAACTCCATGAAGGTTGGGTGGTGTTAGTGCGTAATCAGAAGATAGAAGCCGCAGGATCTGCTGGGAGTGTCAATGCGCCGGCGAATGCGAAAGTTGTCAATTTGCCTGGACTCACTTTGTTGCCCGGATTAATCGAAGCTCATTCGCACGTCCTGCTTCATCCGTACAGTGAAACTGTTTGGAACGATCAGGTTGCACACGAGTCGTTAAGCTTGCGTGTAGCTCGCGCGACAAACCACTTGCGTAACACACTGCAAGCTGGCTTCACGACAATCCGAGATCTCGGAACTGAAGGCGCCGGATATGCCGATGTGGGACTTAAGCAAGCCGTGGAGCAGGGGATTATTCCTGGTCCACGCATGGTTGTAGTTACGCGTGCAATCGTGGCCACAGGAAGTTACGGACCAAAGGGTTATGCCTCCGAATGGCGCGTTCCCCAGGGTGCCGAAGAAGCTGACGGCATTGATGGAGTGACTCGTGTAGTTCGGGATCAGATTGGACACGGCGCTGATTGGATCAAAGTCTATGCAGACTATCGTTGGGGAACTCAAGGTGCAGCACCAACCTTCTCTCTCGATGAACTAAAGTTAATGGTGGAGACGGCTCGTAGTGCTAATGTCCCGGTTGCGGCGCACGCCGCCACTGCTGAGGGAATGCGACGAGCAACACTTGCCGGTGTTGAAACGATTGAACATGGTGATGGTGGTACCCCCGAAGTGTTCAAGTTGATGAAAGAACATAACGTCGCTTTGTGTCCGACGCTTGCAGTTGCAGGTGCCAACTCAGAACGCAAACGTGCTTCATTTAAGGCGGCACTCGATGCTGGGGTGACAATTGCGAGTGGTAGCGACGTTGGGGTCTTTGCTCATGGCGACAACGTTCGTGAGCTCGAAGCGATGGTGACCTTCGGCATGCCCATCATAGATGTTCTTCGTTCAGCGACATCAATTGATGCCCGCGTATTGCACATGGCAGATAGAATTGGACAAGTTAAGTCGGGTTTGTTTGCAGATTTGATCGCCGTCGATGGAGATCCGACCAAAGACATTTCAAGTCTGAGGAAGGTGAAGTTTGTGATGAAGGGTGGAGTTGTTTATCGCGAATAAAAAATCTATTGATCATTGGTCATTTGACATTTCTCAAATGATGTCAAATGACCAATGATCAATAGATCTTTTCACCCTGAGACTCTTTCCCTGACGACCCTCGCCACGGTTTCCAGCAATTCATCCGTTCGGAAAGGCTTGGGAATAAAGGCGCTGAAGCCTAATTCTAAAGCTCGTTCGCAGTCTCTTTGGGTGTGCGCAGTCACCGCAACGAACGGAACATGTGAGGTTGCTGAATCGGCCTTAAGGGTGCTGAAAACCTCCCAGCCATCCAGTTGCGGCATCGACAGGTCGACCATGATCAAATCCGGTACCTGCTGGCGGGCGGATAACACACATTCGTGCCCATCCCGGGCTTCCCGCACCTCGTAGTTCGCCGTCTCCAATAACAACTTCAACAGTTCCCGGTTGTCGTCGTAGTCGTCTGCGATGAGAATAGTAATGGGCATTTGGGCGAATGTTCAATACTCTCAGTCGGGGTGGAAACCTTAGATTACCAAAAGTGGTTAACAGGCAAAAGCAGGGGTCAAGCTCATTCGTAAGTTGCCTTTCTTCCGGTTTAGACGGCCCCAGCCGCCTTTTAGCTAAGAAAACTTCGGTTTAGAGCCCTCCAACAAAAACGATTTCTTGACTACGCTAACTCCAGCCGTCCATAATCACTAGCGAGGCTCCGGGCCCCCGACAGCCTCTCTACAGTGCGGGCACTGCAATAGATAACCCTGGGTTTAGAATCCCTACCTGTCAGACCTTGAGGTTCGTAAACAAACGTCACACCCTACGGAGGACCAAGCTGTGGTCAACGGACAATTGGAAGATAGCTTGCGGCATGAGATTGAGTCGTACTTGGAAGGGCGCCTGAGCTCGATTAAGCAGGAAATCAACAATCTCCAGAGCCAGATGAACGAATCGCTGGCAAATCTGCTCGAGCGTCAAGGCGACGTGCAAACCGAAGGCAGCTTAACGACCGCCATCGCCGAACACCTTCGTGCTGCTCACGAAAAAGGAATTGATCTGGCCGTCTCTGAGTCGTCGCGCGCCAAAGCCTCCAGTGACATGGCCATCGTTAAGTCGGCCATCATGGAGGTCAACGACCAGAGATCCCAGGCCGATATCCTCAAAACGCTTGTGAATCGCGCCTCTTCATTTGCACCACGTGTAGCCTTCTTTGTCATTAAAGGTGGCGAAGCTTCAGGTTGGCGTGCTCGTGGTTTTGAAGGCACTGTTGGCGATAATTCGATCCAAAGCATATCGC
>JBKPQV010000221.1:0-11582 GCA_046734235.1 Acidobacteriota bacterium | reverse complement strand
AGAACGTTTTCGTGAAGCAGGCACTTTTCATGTGCTCGTAATCAGCGGCCTGCACATCAGTTTTATCGGTGGGTTGGTATTTCTGGTGTTGCGTCGCACAACTCGGAACCGGCTTGTCCAATTCATTTGCTCGAGCATCGTCGTATGGGGCTATACGCTGGCAGTTGGCGCGGAAGCCTCTGTCGTTCGTTCTGCGCTCATGTTTAGTTTTGTTACTTTCGGAACGGTGGTGTTTCGGTCTGCGTCGTCCCTGAACGCGCTTGGTGGCGCAGTTTTGGTCTTGCTTATCAGAAGTCCACAGGATCTCTTCGATGTTTCGTTGCAACTAACATTTCTTTCGGTACTGGCCATCGTTACCATTTCGTGGCCGGTGCTAAGATCGGTTCAGGCCATCGGTAGTTGGCGACCAACACGCGAAACTCCTTATCCACCAAACTGTTCGCGTTTTCTAAAGTCAATAAGTGAAGCGCTCCACTGGAGTGAGGTTGAGTGGCGCGCCGAGTTAATCCGGTATCCACACAGATACCGCATGTTCAAGACGCCCTCGGCCGGATCACTGGAGAGATGGCACCTGCAGTATCCACTGAAGTACGTTCTTAATGCGGTCGTTGTGTCAGTGTCAGTTCAGATTGTTCTGCTCCCGTTCCTTATTTTCTATTTCCATCGAGTCTCACTGGCATCGCTGGTCCTGAATATTGGTGTCAGTTTGTTATTGGCGGTCCTGGGTGGGGTCGCGTTAGTAGCATTGCTAATCTGTCAAATCAGTATGACTCTAGCAGAACCACTTTTACGATTGGCGAACGGAATTGATTGGATCATGGTCCATAGTGTGGATCCGTTTGCTCGGTTCGGACTCGCTTCCGTCAGAGTTCCTGAGTATTCAGGCCTGAAGCTATCGATCTATTTCATATATTTTCTGCCCTTAGTCGCATTAATCACAATGTTGCTGCGCTGGTATCCATTAGGGTTGGAACGCCCGTCACATGTTGCCTCTGCAAAGGCCTTAGTGTTGTCACAGGTGATGCTGGCCGCAGTGGTGTTGTTTCATCCGTGGAGCGCCAGAAGTGCTGATGGAAGACTCCATATTGATTTCCTCGATGTCGGCCAGGGAGACGCAGCGCTCGTCACGATGCCAGATGGAACAACGCTCCTGGTTGATGGTGGCGGTCAGCCCGGATTTGTTGTCGTTCCGAAAGGCGATGGGATGGACACTTCCGAGAGCGATGATCGGGGCGCACCGGGCATTGGTGAGAAGGTTGTTTCCGAGTATCTCTGGTGGCGTGGACTTGATCGAGTTGATTACGTACTGGCTACACACGCTGATGCTGATCACATCGACGGGTTGAACGATGTGGTGAAAAACTTTGGAGTACGAGCAGCATTAGTCGGTCGAAAGCCGGGCAGCGACTCGGAGTATCAGAAGTTTCAACAAACATTAATTGGCCGCGGTACACCCATAGAGGTCGTAAATGCTGGAGACGAATTGCACTTCGGAGCAGTGACGGCGTCGGTGCTTTGGCCGATGGTTACAAATGACCCAAGCGCGCATTCCAGTAACAATGATTCGGTCGTACTGCGCTTACAGTTTGGTGAGCGTTCAATATTGCTGACTGGTGATATCGAAAAAGAAGTGGAAACCCAGCTAAGTTCATCTCAGAATCTTCGTGTTGATGTGGTGAAGGTGCCACATCATGGCAGTCGAACTTCTTCAACGGAGTCGTTTGTAGTTGCGACTTCGCCAAACCTGGCGGTCATTTCAGTGGGACGCACATCGATGTTTGGTCATCCTCACAAGGACGTCGTTGAGCGCTGGAAATCACACGGGGTTGAGGTGTTGACGACTGGGGAGTGTGGGACGATTCATGCGTCAACCGATGGCAAAAGCTGGACGGTGACTAGATTTACCGAATGAATTGATCTCCCAGAATCTCTAGCTAACGAACAAGACTTAACCACAAAGACCCTAAGGCCCTAAGACACAAAGCTAAACCTTCAATAAGTTTTCTTAGTGTCTTAGTGTCTTTGTGGTGATCTCTGCTCTAAAGATCCGGCATCTACTTTCTCAAATCCAAACTTCTGCAGAATAGCTTGTCCTTGAGGACCTTTGATGAATTCAGCAAATTCAAGAGCGCGCTGCTCGTTGTTAGTTCCCTTGATCACAGCCAGGCCCTGATTGATTGGCCTATGTAGATCAGCGGGAATCATGACCCAGCGTCCATCGCTTGCCTGGCTTAAAGAAAGCGCGACGATCGCAACGTCTACATTTCCTGTCTCTGCATACTGGAGTGTCTGTCGAATGTTATCTCCGAGGACAATCTTCGGTTTGATGCTTTCCCAGAGACCGCTCTTCTCCAGCGCGTCGCGCGCCGCCATCCCATATGGAGCATGGTCTGGGTTTGCTATTGCAATCCGTTGTATTTCAGGACTTGTAAGGTCAGAAAGCTTTTCAACCTTTAGTGGACTGTCTTTCCGCGTCCACAAAACTATTCGCCCTCGCGCGTAGATCGATCTTGTATCAGAAAGAATTAGACCCTTTTGGTCCAACTGATCGATGAAATCAACGCTCGCAGCTGCGAAGAGATCGACCGGAGCGCCGTTTTCAATTTGTCTGGTTAAGAGTCCGGTAGAACCAAAGCTGTACACGACTTTAGTTTTGGTGCGCGCTTCGAACTGCTTGCCAATCTCCTCAAAGGCCGGAATTAAGTCCGAGGCCGCCGCGACCTGCACTTCGCTGACTTCAGTCTTTGAAGCTGGACGACAGGCAAACACCAACACCAGGCTACCTAATGCTGCCAGATAGAGTATGTGTTTTGCGGGAAACCGAAGGCTAGTCTGTTGGGAAGTCGTTCGGCGTGTAGAGATCGACGATGGGACTGCCAACCTTATAAGTTTTGAGAACGCCGAGTGGCGGTGCATAAACGTGGATTGTAACGAGATCTTGACCACTTACTTCTGGATTACCGAGTTGATGAATATCGGGAACGCCTGCGCCTGTTACTTCACCAGTTGGACATTCACGTGCTGACTTATAACAAAGCCCACGTTGATCGTCATATGTGAACATTGTCTCCCACATCAAACCTTTTTGGACACGCACGACGCCGTGAGAGCCGTTGTGATCGTGAATCGGTGTCTTCTGACCCGGACGCCAACAGATCACCAACATCTCCGCTGATTCGTTACGACAAACACGGTGACGCCAGTAGTTGCCTTCCTTGAAACCCAGATACGGTTCCAGATCGGCATCTTTGATGTCTACACGGGAGAGCCAATCATTGATCTCTTCGAGGTTGGGTGGAGTAGTCAGGTTCTGGAGTTTTGCGACTAATTCTTCAAAAGTTATAGGTGTTTGATCGAGGAATTGAGCGTTGACCGGGTCGCTTGTATTCAGATGTGTCGACAAAACTCTGGACTCCAAGAGGGATTTTGAAACTTACATTGAAGTTTATTCGACAATAAATTTGCCGAATAGGTCTTATATTCATTTCAATGGAGTGAGTCAAGTTTTCGATTGCTGATTTTTGATTGCTGATTCCTCGCCTTGGCCTAGAGACCGGGTGGATAGCGGGAAGATAAGAACTTTAACCACGAAGCCCCGAAGGCACAAAGACACGAATCTTCCTATAGATTTGAGATTTGTGTCTTAGTGTTTTGGTGGCTTTGTGGTTAGGGTCGACTTAAGGCCTTATGAGTACCCTGATATCGCGGACATTGGTTTCTGTTGGACCGGTGACGATCGCGTCGCCTAGTTTTTCGAAAAAGGTAAAGGAGTCACTCCTGGCAAGAAATTCTTCAGCACTCAGGCCAAGGGATCGGGCGCGTTCGATTGTGCTTTCGTCGGCGATTGCTCCAGCAGCGGGACTGTTTCCATCTATGCCATCGGTTCCAGCACTGAGAACAACGGTCTGTTCCTTACTTTGGGCCAAATCCATTGCTAACCGAAGAACGGTTTCAAGATTTCTGCCGCCACGTCCCTCCCCTTTGACAACACAGGAAAACTCACCGCCTGAAATCAAGCACACTGGAGGCGCAGCTGCTTCGAGAATCATAAGCAGCTGCGCACATCCATCCGCGATCTCTTGTTCGGATATCTCGTCCGCGATAACAGTTCGAAATCCAAGGCTTGTTGCCTTCCTGGCAGCAGCCTCAGTGGCTGTCTGATTCTCGGCTAATACGTAGTGAACTGCGTTTGCATGAGCGCTCGCTGTTGTTTGCTCGTGGTAGATAGCTCGCAGAATCGATTCCGGCAGTTTTTCTTCGATTTCATGCTTCTGAACGACCTCAGTTGCCGAAGCCAGGTGCTTCGGCGGCGGTAACGTTGGTCCAGAGGCTACACTTGTTTGGTCGCCTGGATTTGTGTCGGAAATGATTAGAGTGATGATCTGCGCATTTGGCGCACGGGCTGCTAGCTTTCCTCCCTTAATTGCCGAGAATGCTCGCCGTACGATGTTGATTTCAGCAATCGTGGCTCCTGATGAAACCAAAACGCGATTTGCTTCCTGCAGGTCTTTAAGCGTTATCTCAGAGTCTATCGGCCACTCAATCATCGCCGAGCCGCCACCTGAAACTGCAAATATGATTAGCGCTCCGTCACTATCAGCGCTGTCGATCAGTTTGAAAGAAGCCTCAGCCGCCTTCAAACTGTCCCGATTAGGGAGCGGATGTCCGCCAACAAAAGTTTCCCAGTTGTTATTGAATGCGTGGGCCTGATGAGGTGAGATGACAATGGCCTTAGCGATTTGCTTGCCAATCGTCTCGTGAAGAGCGCGTGCCATCGATAGTCCCGCTTTGCCAAGACTGATCACATAAATCTGCTTATCCGCCTGGATAAGGGTATCGCCGATTCTGAGGTGCCCAGGTCCGAATGAGATTGAATTACGGACTACGCGTTCGGCATTTACGGCTTCCAAAGCGGCGTCGAAAATTGCCCTGGCGGCTTGGTGAATATCACTTTGTAGATTGTTGGACAAAAGAATTGACGAGGAGACGAGTTAGCCTATGGAAAGAACGTTGTTTCACTGATGCAAACAATAGTTTCAGAACAAGTTATCCGCACGCCGCTCGTGTGTGCAATCTGCTACAAACTTAAAGCACAGAGTAATTTACGGAGTTCACACGGAATTTCTCCACAGACTTTTCCACAGGTAGGAGTGGAAGTTTTTGCAAAAGTGTTTCGAGCGCGGTTACTACTCCTCAGCGACGGCCATCTCGTCCCAGTCGGCAACCATCTCGTAAGCGCGACCCAACACAGCGCGCGGTCGCGAACCGTCAGCCGCCCCGATCAGACCTTCTCGCTCCATGATGTCTAGAATTGCTGCCGCGCGACCATAGCCAATACGCAAGCGACGCTGAAGCACCGAAGTTGAAGCACGCTTCATCTCGACGCAGATACGCAGGGCCTCTTCGAAAAGCTCATCGTGCTCGCCCTCGGTTGTTTCCAGACCTAATGCCTCTTCTTCGGATTGCGTGATCGTTTCGTCGTATGCAGGCGGACCCTGTGCTTTGATATGCGTAACAATCTTGCTGATTTCCTGTTCATCGATATAAGCACCGTGAACTCGAATCAGGCGAGAAGTACCGGGTGGTAGAAACAGCATATCGCCTCGACCAAGGAGTTGCTCAGCGCCATTCGTGTCGATGATCGTTCGTGAATCGATCTTCGATGAAACGCGGAAAGAAATGCGTGAGGGGAAATTGGCTTTAATAAGACCCGTAATCACGTCAACTGAAGGTCGTTGAGTGGCAAGCACGAGGTGAATGCCCACTGCTCGAGCCATCTGCGCCAGGCGAGTAATTGACTCTTCTACTTCGCGACCAGAAGTCATCATCAAGTCGGCTAATTCATCGATGATGATCACGATGTAGGGAAGAGGTTTCCAGGGATCGCCGTTCTCGTCGTACTCCTTAACGAGATTACGGCGCATTATTTCTGTGTTGTAGCCATCGATATTGCGAACGCCCCATCCAGCCAAATCGCGATAGCGCCGTTCCATCTCACCGACGGCCCACTTCAGCGAACGAGCTGCGAGTTTTGGATCGACGATAATGGGCGCCGCTAGATGTGGAATATCTTCGTATAACCCGAGTTCCAGCCGCTTCGGATCGATCAGGATGAATTTAACTTCGTCGGGTTGTGCCCGGTAGAGAATTGAAACGATAAGCGAGTTAACACCAACTGATTTACCGGCTCCCGTTGTACCAGCGATCAAAAGGTGAGGCATCTTCGCGAGGTCCGCTACGTAGTTCAACCCATCAATTGTTTTACCCAGCGCAATTGTCAGTTTCGATCCAGACTCTCTGAAGGCACGTGACTCGACGACTTCGCGCAAAAAGATCGTCTCGCGACGTGGATTAGGAACTTCGATACCCACGTGAGGTTTACCCGGCATACGATCAATGCGAATGGACTCGGCTTTTAGAGCCAAACAAAGATCGTCAACCAGCGAAACAACGCGGGAGTACTTAACTCCTGGATCGGGTTTGAATTCGTAAGTGGTAACTACTGGTCCGGGACAGATGTGCTTAATTTGGCCCGTAACGTTGAATTCCTTGCACTTCTCAGCGAGCTTGGTGGCCAATCCGAGTAACTCTGTATCCGCTTGTTCGCTATGTGGAGGCGCTTCATTCAGAAAATGAAGTGGAGGCAGGGTGTAATCGGAGTAACTGACCTTCCGTGCGTCGAATGGCAGTTTACTTGTTGCAGGCGCTTCAGCCTTGGTTCGGAGGACAGATACGCCTTTCACCATATCCTCGAGGTCATCATCTTCATCAACCGTTGGGTCGGGCGTGATGATTCGTCTGGATGGCCTACTGGCACCAGTTCCAACTCCGGCGCTTGCGGCAACCGCAGCGGCTGACGCTTGTGGCTCAGCAGTCTTTGTTTCAGCGCGAATGACTGAAGTTGTTGCGACCTCTGGCGTGATCGGCTGCTTCATGAAGTCGGCAACGCGCTCGGCCGGGGTTAGATTCAGTGTTTGAGTTAATTGATTCTTCGCAGCTTCGCGTTCTAACTTGATGGCTGCTTTGGTTTCTTTTCGGAGTTGAGCCTGCTGACGACGCTGTTGTCGCCACGCACGGAATCTTTCCGGTAGTGTTCCCACAAAAGCGAATCGTGTACCGACTGCTTCTGCGATGATTGCATATAGTCGAACAAAGGAGATGTTTGTGGCGAGGAGTAATCCCATTGCCGCAACCGCAACTAACACTACGGTGGCGCCGATACGATTAAGTCCGCTCGCGAGACCTTCGGCAACAACCGCCCCAAGCAGTCCGCCAGGCTGAACGCTCGAATCAAAGAGTGGTCGAAGATGCGCGATCGACAGGAGTGCCGATGCTGCAACAACCAGAATTATGAGTCCTGCTATCCTACTGAGGGGACTCTGAATACTTCGGGTGCTGAATCTCCGCCATGCAGCGGCGAACATCAACAAAGGCAATAGGTAACCCGCGAGACCAATGAACTGAAACACGGTTGCTGCGACATTGGCGCCGATCGAGCCCGCCCAATTCTGCGTTTCAGCTTGCCCAACGGAATTCCATGATGGATCGTTCGGGTAGAACGCCGCTGATACCAGGCACAGCGCAAGTAACAAACCGACGGCGAGGAGGAGAATCGCGAATATTTCGTTGCGCCGACCGATGCGTGGGATGATCACGCGTGGCTTCTCTTCGATTTGTGTAGTTGACATGAATACTCCAAAGGAATCAGATCCGACTACTTTGTCTTAGGCCGCTTTGCGGGCGAGCAAATAAGCCTTGATGAAATCATCAATATCTCCGCTCAAGACTGCTTCAACATTTCCTCGTTCAAGTTTGGTGCGTGTGTCTTTTACCAGCTGATATGGTGCCAATACGTAACTTCTGATTTGGGAGCCGAAGGAGATATCAGCTTTGTTGGCCTCCAGCTCAGCCGTTTCCGCCTCTCGCTTCTCAAGCTCCAGCTCGTATAAGCGCGATCTGAGAACCTGCATGGCAACGGCGCGATTCTGATGTTGTGACCGTTGGTTCTGACAAGAGACTACAATTCCGGTTGGTATGTGTGTGATGCGCACTGCGGAATCGGTAGTGTTGATATGCTGGCCGCCGGCACCTGTTGCTCGATAGGTATCGACACGGAGATCTTTGTCCTGAATATCGACCTCGATGTCTTCATCGATTTCTGGATAAACAAACAGGGAAGCGAACGAGGTGTGGCGCCTGGCAGCCTGATCAAAGGGAGAGATCCGCACAAGCCGGTGAACACCAGCTTCAGCAGCAAGCAGCCCGTAGGCATACTCGCCTTCAACTCTAAAAGTAACGCTCTTCAGTCCAGCTTCCTCGCCTGGTTGATATTCGAGAATCTCGGTTTTGAATTCCCGCTGCTCAGCCCACTTGAGATACATGCGCAGCAGCATCTCAGCCCAATCCTGAGATTCGGTTCCTCCTGCGCCCGGATGAATAGTGCAAATAGCATTGCGGCGATCGTTATCGCCCGCAAGTAACATTTCGGTTTCTGCCTGGGCCAAGTCGTGCTCGAGACGTTCCAAAAGCGAAGTCAGTTCCTTAATGGAGGTCTCGTCTTCTTCAGCAAACTCGAAGAGCACGGTTGCGTCGTCTACCTGGCTCTGAAAATGTTCCTGTCGCTCAATCTTCTTTTCAAGCCTGCTACGATCCTGCAAAAGCTTTTGGGCAGCTTCCTGATTGTTCCAGAAGTCAGGTACGGAAGCCTGTTGCTCGATTCGGTTCAACTCTTCCTTGCCCGCAGGGACATCAAAGAAACCTCCCGAGTTGGTCTACTCGCGCTTTGAGATCATCAAAAGTGGCTCTCAATTCCTGTATTGATAAAGACTCGTACATTATTTGGTTCTTAAACTCCTTCGGTTAACTATGAACAACGACAATAGAGTGCCTAGTGTTATCAAGGCACAAATCCCAACAAACCAGTCGCCGTGCCTGGTATAGAAAGTCGAACGGTTTTCGTTGGCCGCTATAGACCAGACCCGACCGCCGGCGATAAAACCCTGGGTCTCTCCTTTAACACGACCAGTCGGTGTGATCTCTGCAGTGATTCCACTGTTCGTCACACGCAACAATGGACGACCGTTTTCAACCGCACGAAAAACGGCAGTGGCAAGGTGTTGTCGCATCACCGCTGTAGGCCCCAGGTACCCATCGTTTGAAATGTTGATCAGAAAGTCAGCTCCATTCACCGTCAACTGTCTCGCAATTGATGGGTACGCTGCCTCAATACAAATGAACACTCCCATGCGATGGTTTGCGATCGGCATCACGGTATACTTATCACCCGCAGTAAAGTCGCCAACGATCCCTGATATCAAAGAACCCCCTAACCATGATGGCAAGGGTACGTATTCGCCAAACGGCATTAGGCGAATCTTATCATATTGAGAGATCAGTCGACCTTCTTCATTTATTAGCAAAGCCGAATTAAAACCGCCGTCATTGGGTGCGGGTTCGAGCGAGTTCAAGAGAAGTGACGTGTGATTGTTTTTAACCAACGAGGTGATTACACCTTGCAGCGTCTCATCTGAGGAGTAAGTAAAGTTCATTGGCGACTCTGGCCAGATGACGAGTCTGGGCCGCTGGTCATCGCCGAATGCTCGCAGGCCGTTGATACTGATCCAAAGATGTCGATCCAGTAACTCTTCAGTTTCGGCGGACGACTTCACTGGCGCCATAGGTACATTGGGTTGAACGCCTACGACGTTTAGATAGGTTTGATTCGAACTTGAATCGACCGCTTTTGGAAGGCTTGCAAGGTACGAAAACGAAATCAAAAGCGTGACTATGAGGAGCGTCGATCCTGCAGCCGCGATAGTTTTTGTTTCTCGCTGCAATACAACCAGTGCCAGAGCAGAATTGAAAGCGACGATAAGGAAGCCAGCTGCATAAACGCCACCCCAACTCGCTGTTTGGATCAACGGCGGAAAGTATGCTTGCGAATACCCTAGAGCATTCCATAGTTGGCCGGTGACTATCAGTCGTAGCCATTCACAACTGACCCAAATAAACGGCGCCAGCAACATCGCGAAACGCCAGCGCCTCACAAGGATCGCGAAAAGAATTGCGAACAGACCGGGAAAGAGGCCGACAGTAAGAGCGCCAGGTATGAGCAGTAGATAGGCCAGCCAGGTGGAAAGTCCGCCATAGTGGACCATTGAATAGGTCAACCAGTAGCAACTGCCATAAAAGAATATCGAGCCCGCTGTCCAACCTAGTATGAAAGCTTTCAGAGGCGCAGGTCGCCGCGCCACAACCACTAGCAAAGGAATCAGGGCAATCCAGGCAAGGATTGAAAGTTGGAAGTTGGGAAAGGAAAGCACCAGGAGGATAGCGGTGGCGATTGAACCCATCCACTCGAAACGAGTTGGTGCTTCACTTCGAACTTGTGAGGTGATTCTCGAGAACCAAGTGGTCCTACCGGGCAATTCGGCAGCAATAACTCGTGGCATCGGCGGGATATTAGCAAAAACATGTTCCTTTTTCGCCCGCGGCGAGGCGAGGCAGATCACCGCAAAATCCAGCTTGGGAAAAATATTTTTTAGAAGTGGTTGATTGGGTCTGTCAGGATGCTTTAATCGGTCAGATTTTGACCAAAAAGACAGAATCCGTCACTGACAAAGTGACAAATTTCGTCGAATGACTTTTCGCGTAGATCAAAGGAATCTTGCTACCGGGTTCCAGAAATCTGAGAAATGGGCCGCCTAAAAGCAGGAAGACCCAGTCATTACTGACTGGGTCCGCATTTTGGGGGGAATGAACTGAAGGGTCGCTCGGAAGGCTAGCTGGCGCAGCGGCAGGCGGCGCTCAGGATGTTTGGCTGGCGGGGGCGCGGTCAACGTTTCGTTTGTACCGTGCGTGCCGATGATTTACTGAGCATCTGGCGTGCCATGAAAGGTTTTTCTGGAATTCAATCGCTATTAATCGTTAGTAGGCTTCCCGTTTGGTGATTACCTGCTGAATTGATCTCCAAATGCGGGAGAACCCAGTCATTACTGACTGGGTTCGCGTATCGGGGGGATGCACTGAAGGGTTGCTCGGAAGGTAGCTGGCGCAGCGGCAGGCGGCGCTCAGGGGATGTTGGCGGCGGGGGTACAGTCAACATTACTGCGTCGTCTTCCGTACATGCCGGTTATTCCTTGAGCACCTTGCGTGCCACTAATTGGAATCGAGCCAGGGTGCTTCCAGATTTTGGTTGCTAGTTAAGAGGTGAAACCACGAGGAGATGATCTTCAGTTTTTACTACTGCTACTCTCGTTGTTGAAGGGATCAGTTTGTTGTCAGCTGAACGGGCCAGCCAGATCTCTCCGTCGATGAGGATCGAACCCAGAGGACTCAATGGCCTATCCACAATCGCGTCAGAAACGAATGGGTTAGAAAACGTGTGGCGTTTAACTTGTCGTGACTTTGCGGCCAGGAGGATCGCGACAACTATGAATAGGGTAGTTGTGATGAAAAGGTATGGCACGTGAACTACAAGTATCTCAAATCGAAAATCTCAGATCTCACAGTATTCCGAATTCGATCCGCAATCCGCAATCCGCAATCTGAAATCTGAAATCCGCAATCCCCAATCTGAAATT
>JBKPQV010000220.1:0-9331 GCA_046734235.1 Acidobacteriota bacterium | reverse complement strand
TAGATAGCCATTAGCACATACAGAAACATTCCAAGCCACGCTGCCGGGACGTGGATGAACATGATTCGATAAGCATCGCCTTGTTGAAAATCGGGAGGGGCAATGAAAAAGCCAACGAAGAGTCCAACAGCAAAAAGAATTGCCGCAGGAATGGAGAACCACGGAATCATCTTTCCGGCAAGCGGATAGAAGGCTGTTGGTGATGCGTATTTGTAGAGGTTCATCTTGTTGACTGATAGGACCTCTTCGACCTATATGACCTATTCCTATCGGTCCCAAGGTCTTACTGGTCCTATTTCCTATTGGTCCTATTCCATCGAGATCCTTAACGCTGCCGCCGTTGCCAGGGGTGCAAACACGACCGATAGCACCGTCATCGCTGAGAGCAAGTAAAGATGCGATGCGGCGGGCTGTCCAATGATGTTTGCTTCGACAGCACCGGCGCCGAATATCAACACTGGTATGTAAAGCGGCAATACCAAAATCGCAATCAAAACGCTACTACTTCGTAGTCCCAACGTCAGCGCCGCTCCGATCGATCCAATCAAACTCAGCACCGGCGTGCCGAGCAGTAACCCAACTATCAGAACTGCCAATGTGTCGTTTGCGAGTCCAAACTGAATGCCTAATAAAGGTGCAATGCAAACCAAAGGAAGTTCCGAAGTTATCCATTGCGCGGCTACCTTGCCAAGCACGACCAGGAACAAAGATTGTGGTGTCAACAAGAGTTGTTCAAGCGTGCCATCCTGATAGTCGTTGGCAAAGAGCCTACCAAGTGAAAGCATTGAAGCTAGCAGTGCAGCAACCCAAACGACTCCCGGCGCGATTGATTTCAATAGTTCTTTCTCCGGACCGATGCCGAGTGGAAAAAGACTGACAACAATTACAAAGAAAAACAGAGTCGACAACGCATCTGCGCGGCGACGCCACGCCAGCATCAGATCGCGCCAAACGGTCCAGCGCAACATCGATAGACTCGAAGGTGCGTTCACGTTGCGAGTTCGAGGCGTTGCGAGGTGCCTTCCGCTAACCCAAGATCCTGATGAGTAGCAAGGATGGCTATTCCTCCGCTCGATAAATGCTCCTCAATCAAAGATCGAACTAGCTTAACTGCTTCTTTATCAAGTGATGTCAGGATCTCATCGAGTAACCAAAGTTTTGTATTACAAACGGCGAGCCGCGCCAGGCCAACCCTTCTTCTTTGCCCTTCGGATAACATTCTGGCTGGCAGATTGTGCCGTCCAGCTAATCCAACTTTTTCAAGCGCGGCCTTTGCATGTTCCTTATCTATTTCGATGCCGCTTAGGCCGATGGAGACTCGAAGATTTTCAATTGCTGTTAGTTCGTCTTTAACACCCGGCCGGTGTCCGATGTACGTGATGTTGGTGGAATATTCCTCACCCAATGAGTGAATATCCGCTCCTTGCCATGCGATGGTTCCTTCAGCTGGACCCAACAGTCCACACAAGATGCGCAAAAGACTGGTCTTGCCGCTGCCGTTGGCTCCAGTTACCTGTATCGATCTGCCGGGCGTCAAAGAGAAACTAACATCGCTAAAAATTCTGCGATCACCGCGGACACATCCGAGGTTTGTAACGTCGAGAATGGTCGCTGATCCTCCAATCCAGCTCTGAAGATGGAGGCATTGTAGTGAAGTTTTCGATTAAAAGCATTTCGGGGACTTAGATTTCCTCTGTGTCTCTGTGCTTTTGTGTCTCTGGGTTTTGGTGGCAGTCCTCTTAACACGGAGACACAGAGACACAGAGACACGGAGTTATCCTTTAGGTCGAGGTTCAGTTGGTCCGCTTGCTTTTTGCCATTCTTGCCAGCCGCCTTTGAGGGCGCGCACTCGTTTGAATCCGTTCTCACGCAGGAGTTGGGCGGCCTGGATAGCCGAGTGTTCGCTGGGACACGAACAGTAGGTAACTACTTCTCGATCTTTCGGGACATCTTTTAGGGGTGGGAATCCGAGCCGAAATTTGAGCTTTCGGACATTGATGTGTATGGCCCCCTTAATCTTTGAATCACTGTTGGCATAACTCTGCGATGAACGAACGTCGATAATTACAACAGGTTCATTGGTCGTCAGCTTCGACTTAAGCTCAGCTGCAGTGATGAGCTCAATACTGGTGTTATCGACGCTGGATCTGCTGAAACAAATCGTAGTTAATGCAAGCAATAATGCGACGCTGAAGAGAGTTCGGCTTCGCTTCATCACAATTTGTCCTTTCGTTATCGTCTTCTATGCACCATACCGAGTTGTTCATTGACCGGCTTATAGGTTTTCGGGTCGTACCAGGAATAATTGGCGTTGGTGTAGTAGAGGTATCCATCACTGTCGCGCAATTTTCCTCCGATGATGTCACCTTGCGGACGCGGAGTTTTTCTTCCGCTATGCGACTGCAAGAACTCAGCGGCGGTACTCACTGACATCTTGGCAGCGACTGCGTTTTTTAAGAGATAGGTTTGAGTAGCTTGTGGATCACGCCAGTCCTCGTTTCCAAAGCCGTGAATGATTGCCAGCAGTGTTTCGTTTTCGTCAACCGTTAAGTTTGGTCGCTGATTTCGATCCGTTAATAAGGCATCGCGTAACAACCAGGCCGGGTATTCTTCATTCATCTCAGTAAACTTACCTGGTGCTGGTCTTACAACGACGGCAAGGTCTTGAGTTGCATCACCGTTGAAGTCACCAACAAGGAAGTTTGGACTGACCGAAGTATCAAGGATCGCGCTGTCTTTGAATACGCGCCGAACTGCATCCTGAACTTCAGGGAGTTTTGGAGCTCTCAGGTTAGGAATTTTGATTTGCGCAGTTGTGGAGCTCGGCTGATAAGCCGGGGCGCTCTCGACAAGCGTCTTATCTGACGACCTGGAACAATTGGTTGTCAGCAGAACTATCCCAATGCTTATTGAGATCACGTGCGAGGGGTGAAGGCGCTTTAGTGTTGTCATGATTTGATTTGAGCCGAAGCTCGCCGCGGGTGACGACGAGCTTCGGGATGGAGCCTCAGTTCTTCGACTGAGGGGGTCAGCAAAAACTCAAAGTGAAAGGACGAAGGCAATCAAGTCGTTTCTCTCTCCAGCAGATAAGGCATTGAAGTTATTTCTTGCAGTCGTTGCCTGACCTGCGTGCAGTTGAATCGAATCAAACATGGTTATGTTGAGACCCTGGTGCATGAGTCTGTTGCGAGCTCTTATGCCCCAGAGCGGGGCTGTGCGAATTTGATTTGCTGTTCCCTGGCCACCGTTTTGGACAATGCCATCTCCGGTGCCAATGTTGTGCAAAGCAAAATCGCTGAAAGGGTGAATGATCTTATTTCCCAGGGCGGTTGGAACTCTGAACGCGCCACCGTTAATTAGAGTCCCTGGTGCTGCAGTTATGAAATTGCGTGTGTGACAAACTGCACAGCCTACTGAGTTGAAGAGCGCATCTCCTCTTATAGCTGCTGCGGGAATTGGGTTTTGTCTGCCGGGAGCTCGAGTTGCAGCCATAAAGTCGGCAAACGCAATGACGTCATCGCCGTCATCCTCTGGATCGGCAACCGGATCGAAGGGCGACGGAAACGTCACGTTGAGTACCCCTTCAGCCGTGCTGGCAGGGTTTTCGGTCGTTCCAGCAGCGGGATCGTCGGAGTCTCTACCGTTGGAGCCATCGAATTTGTTGGTAATGCCCATTTCATTCAGGTAAGCATCACCGGAAAACGACAGCAGACTTGCCTGTTGTGCCTTCCAACCGAATCGGCCAACACGCAACGCGTTATTAGCTTCTACTACAGGTACGTTTGTTAGTGTTCCTCGCTGAGCTAACGGTTGAGCGGCGACGTTGTTCTGCAGTGTAGTGTTAGAAATACACTCAACGAAGCCATCACCGAGTGTGCTAAGTGTTATGCGAAATGTTTTTACCGTTTCAGCAGTGGATATGTGTTCCACAACATCGGAATCGGTGCCACGAACGTGGATTAGTTGACCGCCAGGTGCGTCGACGAATTGTCCATTGACGAGATGGCCTGCACGAAACTCCATCGACTGGCTAAATGCCCCCACATCGACTGATTGGTGACACTCAACGCAGCCTACGTCGTTATAGGTTGGTCCAAGTCCTTCATCAATTTCTTCGCGTTCACTGAAAATGAATTTGTTGTCTTCGAATCGGCTATTAACGCCTCTAGCGTCTGGGGGAACTGGTTCGGCAACACAATCATCTATAGGGGTTCCACGAACTCCAAAACCATTCCATAAATCGTCGGTTTTGGCGTCCATGTCGGTGGTGAGTGCCTCAGTTGCGCCCTGGCCTTCAACTATTCTGGTGAAGCTCAGTGGCAGAGCAATTGCGACAGCGAATAAGAGTAAAGTTAGGATCGGTAGGATCTTTTTCAAGTTTTCACCTCCTGGAAATTGGGTAGACAACTCCCCCGACGAAACGGCAGCGGTTTTGTTGATTAGTCAAAACCGCACAGCTCCGCCATGAGCGATAGGTGACCCTGCTTGATCGAGTTCGCCTTTCGAGGTTAAGCGAGGCAAGTTCCAGTCTGGGGGTTGACTAGAGTGATGGATCCTCTCACGTAATAAAAACTAAGGGGAACTTAGCCGTGAGAGAGAGCTGCAAGAAGCAATTCGCTTACTGCAAAATTCAGTTGACTGGGCCTGTTTTTATTTAGGTCGGGAGTGAAGCGCACTCTAGTTCATCGATCAGATCGTGTCAAGAAAATTCTATCGTTTAGTGAGGAATACCAGGATCGAAGCAGGGAGAATGAGGAGCATTGTCTTTGTAAAAACTAGAAGAGAAGATCCACCGATTACGCAGCGCGGCCTAGGCCGCAACCAAATCATCCTGAAAGGATGTAAGTTAATAGCCGAGGGCGGGCCTTGCGCGAAGCCCACGGAAAAAGAGCCCGTTTTTGATTAGACCCTGAAAGGGTCAAACCATGTTTGTTCGGCCCTTTCAGGGTCCAATAGATCCTTGCCTTTGCACGGGGGCTTCGCGCAAAGCCGCTCGCCCCCGGCTACCAACTTTTGTCCTTTCAGGACGGGAGAATCTTGCTAGAAAAACAAGAGCTCGACCATTTGCTACGCAGATGTTGCGTGACCGGCTTAAACGTTTTAGACAACTTCATTGAAATCGGCGTAATCTGCGTAATCGGTGGATGCCATCAACACCTGTCGTCTTGCTCGCTTGAAGTTTTTCAGCTAAAAGAAACTCGAACATGCCTACTCGCGGTAAGGATCAACCTATCAACGTTCAACCGGCAAAACGTTCCTCCCGGGCGCAACCCTATCCGTTTTCTGCCATTGTTGGTCAGGATGAGATGAAGCTGGCATTAATTCTTAGCGTCATCGATCCACAGATTGGTGGCGTGTTGATCATGGGTCATCGCGGGACAGGTAAGTCCACGGCCGTTCGGGCTCTTGCTGATCTGGTGCCTGAGATCAAGGTGGTCGAGAATTGTCCTTATGGTTGCGACGCAGACGATGAACGAAATCTCTGTTCTGAATGTGCTAGTGCGGATCGGCTGGCTACATCGAGCCGTCCAGTTGAAGTAGTCGATCTGCCACTGGGAGCAACCGAAGATCGCGTTTGCGGCACTATTGATATTGAACAAGCTTTGAAAGAGGGTAAGAAACGCTTTGAACCTGGATTGCTGGCACGCGCTAATCGAGGCTTCCTCTATATCGATGAAGTAAACCTGCTCGATGATCATCTGGTCGACATCCTGCTCGATGTTTCTTCTTCAGGTTGGAACAAAGTTGAGCGAGAAGGTGTGTCGGTCGAACATCCTGCAAGCTTCGTTTTGATTGGTTCAGGAAATCCGGAAGAAGGTGAGTTGCGGCCTCAGTTGCTCGATCGGTTCGGACTACACGTCGAGATAAAGACCGAGACCTACCTGGATAATCGGATTGCTATCGTTGAATGGCGTGACGTTTACGATCGGGATCCAGTTGGTTTTAGAGCTATGTTTTCAGCGGAGCAACAAAAGCTCAGACGCCAAATCATTCGTGCACGTGACAGTTTTAAAAACGTAAAAGTCGAACGCGAACTGCTGACGAGAATCGTTCAATTCTGTGCTGAACTGAAGGTAGATGGACATCGTGGTGAACTGACAATCATGCGCGCGTCCCGGGCCCTCGCGGCTTTTGAAGGGCGTAAGCGAGTGGACGAAGACGACGTGAGACGAGTTGTTGGTATGTCACTTCGTCATCGACTCCGCCGCGACATCCTCGAAGAGACCGCAACCACTGAACGGATTGAAAAGGCAGTTGAATCCGTGATGAACCAGCCGGCACCCACACCACAAGGTGAAAACGGTTCTGACAAAAGGAAAAGCAATCGAACTCAAAGTGGAAACGACCAAATAGAGGCACAGAGTAATCAGACAACGGCGGTAAAAGGTCGAGTCAGAAATAATCCAGAAGAAGTGCCCTCGCCACCAGCAGAAAAGAACAGCCGAACATCCCCGCAATGGGACGAGGAGTTGCGCAGTCCGTCGCGTCGGAAAAAACCTTTCTCACAAAGTAAGCGCGCCCGCGGGATGAAAGCAGCGACAGGTCAGCCTCGTGGTAGATACAGCCGATCGGTGCAATTTAGGACCGATAATGCTCGAGTCGCACTCGATGCGACGTTGCGGGCGTTGGCGACGATGAACTCGCGCGGACCTGAAGCAATTCGTTACAAGTTACTCAAACACAAAGAGGGAACACTGTTTATTTTTGCTATCGATACGTCAGGTAGCATGGCTGCCAATCGGATCGCGCGAGCGAAAGCGTCGATCCTGAAACTTCTACGCCGGTCGTACCTGAATCGAGATCATGTTGCCGTTGTTTCATTCCATGGAACGGAGGCGCACGTTGCGCTGCCGCCATCACGTAGTATCCTGCGAGCTCGCAGAGTCTTGGATTCATTGCTAATGGGTGGAAGTACACCGCTATCTGCGGGCCTGGCCTGTACCATCGATCTAATTCGCAGATTTCGTGAAACCCATCGCGAAACTGCTCTGTTATTGTTTACCGATGGGCATGCGAACGTCGCGCTCAGTGAAGCTGGCAAGAAACATCGAGCACTGCGACAACTCATGATTGAGGAAGAAGTGAGACGGTTGAGTGCCGCCCTACTACAGACCAGAACCAGAATCGTCGTTGTCGATGTACAGCGAGAATTTGAATCGAGTGAGGAATCGCGACGGTTAGCGGAGATCCTTAACGCGCGATTTATCAAGTTAGGTGTTGAGCCTCGTTAGCTATAGCTCACGTTTTTGAATGTCTAAAGAAAGTAATCCTGTTACAACTGAGCGTGACGCGCGTGTCTTGCAACTCTACGAAGATTTGCTTGAAATCGAACAGCGTCTCATTCCGACGGGATTGCACATCTTTGGGCGGCCATCTCAGACTGCTGAAAAGATAGATCTACTTAAGATGGTAGCTGCCTTCGATCGTCCAGAGTTTGGCGCAAAGGCATTACCTGACCTCGTAGCGAACGGCTTGGGTTACTCAGGAACCAAAGAAAGAACTTTAGAGCAACGCGAGCATATTGATTCCGTTGTCAGGGAAGCGGTTACCCATCTCACCAGTGATGGCGTTGGACCGGCACTTGCGTTTCTAAGTAAGGCTGCTTCTGTTTCTGTTGAACTTTCGCGTCCGGTTTTCTTACTGCTCGCAAAAATTTCTGAGGAACTGAATACCAACAATGAACTGCATTCGCTCATGCGCGCCCTGAGAGGCGAATACATCGAGCCAGGTCCCGGCGCGGACATAGTTCAAAATCCGTCGATTCTTCCGACAGGCAGAAATACTCACGCAATTAACCCCTATTCGGTGCCGTCTGATGTTGCGTTCGCACGCGGCGAACTGGTGGCTAATAGTCTCTTGAATCGTTATCGAGAAGAGAATGGCCGGTATCCAGAGGCAATGGCGCTGGTTCTGTGGGGACTCGACAACATAAAGACACAGGGAGAAGGCGTTGCGCAAGCGCTTTGGCTGCTCGGTGTCAGACCGGTGCACGATGGACTAAATCGCACAACAAATGTCTCTGCAATACCTTTAGCAGAACTGGGCCGGCCTCGCATCGATGTTGTTTTGACGGTTTCGGGTATCTTCCGCGATCTCTTTAGTCCCACCGTTCAGTTGCTCGACAAAGCAGTTCGCTTAGTTGCAAGCCTCGACGAGCCTGCTGAATCGAATTTTGTCCGTAAGCACGTGCTTGAACAGATAGAGGGTGACGGTTGTGACCTTGATCAAGCAGCGATCCGAGTCTTCTCAAACGCGCCGGGAAATTATGGAACTAACGTGAACTTCATGGTGATGGATTCACAGTGGGATAACGAAGAGACGCTCGGGGATCTCTTTGTAACTCGGAAGTGTTTTGCTTACGGACGTGATTCAAAAGGGCAGGCGATTGACGGGTTAGAGGCCAGCTTGGCGATGGATCGTGCTTTGTCGAGAGTGGAGGCGACCTACCAGAACATTGATACCTTCGAAATTGGGTTGACTGATGTCGATCACTACTTCGAGTACCTGGGAGGAGTTTCTAAAGCAGTCGAAAAGCGCGCCAAAGCAAAGCCGGCGATTTATCTGTCCGATTCACTCTCGCCAGAGACAAAGATTCGTTCTCTTGAAGAGACTGTCCGACTTGAAACTCGTTCGAAGACGCTTAATCCAAAGTGGTACGAAGGCATGTTAAGTCACGGATTTCGAGGCGTGGCAGAAATTGAGAACCACGTTTCAAATACATTTGGTTGGAGTGCAACTGCCGACGCTGTCGATGATTGGATTTATTCTGAGGTAGCTAACACGTTCGTATTTGATGAGTCGATGTTAGATCGCTTGCGGGAGCTAAACCCACATTCTGCTCACTCATTAGTGAGGCGCTTACTAGAAGCAAATGGTCGTGGCTATTGGGACGTCGAACAAGCTTTGCTGGATCGATTAAGGGAAATTAGTCGCAGCCTTGAGGATCAGTTGGAGGGGGTGTGATGGGATCTTAGGTTTCACGTGTTGGTGTCATCGCTCCCGGGTGAACACACCGCCGCGGAGCGGCAAAAGAGTAAAGCCCAGGGGGGAGCGAAGCGGAACCCTGGGTAAGCGAACGAGAAAGCATACGCGTCCTGAAAGGACGCGAGCCCCACGCTAACAACAGTCTTATGATCGCTGCGCCGCTTCGTCATCTGCTTGCGTCCTTTCAGGACGCACTGGGAAACTTTCTCGACCCAGGGTTCCGCTTCGCTTCACCCTGGGCTTTACTCTCAGGCCGCTCCGCGGCAAAGGCGTTATGAACATCACAGTTGCGTACGTTGGTTCAAGTCTTCTTGCTCCATTGAAAGATGCGGAGCGGGAAATTAAC
>JBKPQV010000219.1:0-8403 GCA_046734235.1 Acidobacteriota bacterium | reverse complement strand
ATCTCACACTTGTAGAATTTGAAGCATTGGTAGCATGGCTCTCAAGTGTCGATCAGAATCTTTGGTTAATTCCCAGTGTTGGACCATCATTTGGTCGAGCAATGGACCAGGCACCGGTTTTACGCCGACATGGCGTAGCTGTGGTGATGATGTTGCCTTGCGGAGATCCACGCGATGCGGCCGGCTTAGAACGTGGATACCGGGAGTTCGTTGAGGCTAGTAACAGCAAATTAATCGTTTATCTTAAAGAAGAGAACAATTTCGGATCTGATAAACAGGCAGGCCTCGATAGTGTGGCCAGGCTTGTTGATGATGGCATCTGTGTTGGCATCAAGTATGCGGTGGTTCGAGATGATCCGAAACAGGATTCCTATTTGGAAGCTTTGCTGTCACGCGTGGATCGGAAATATGTGATTAGTGGAATTGGCGAAAGACCTGCGGTAGTTCATTTGCAGGATTGGAAGTTAACTGGATTTACTACTGGTTCTGGTTGTATCGCACCGAGATTAAGTCAAGACTTGTTCGAAGCGTTACAACGTGGAGATTATGATCAGGCCGAATCGATCCGGGCGAAATTCATTGCTCTCGAAGATTTGCGTGATGAGTGGGGGCCCGCGAGAGTGCTGCATCACGCGACAGAAGCCGCCGGTATCGCGAAGGCAGGGCCGATTGCGCCGTATGTTTCAGAGCTAAGTGAAAATCAAATAGAGCAGTTGACATCTGTAGCGAGGGAATTGAAATAAGTTTCGAGTTTCGAGTTTCGAGTTTCAAGTTTCAAGTTTCGAGTCAATCACCTCGATACTCGAAAGCCAAAACTCGAAACTAAAAACTTAAGTACTCGAACTTAAAACTCTAAACTCGAAACTTACTAAAACGGTACTCGAAACCCAAACGCGAAACTCGAAACTCGCAAGTATAAGAAGATGCATTCATCTGAATTAAGAAGCCGGCTCTCAGGCGTTATCGCATTTCCAATCACGCCTTTCAAGGATGACTTATCACTCGATCTGCCAGGCCTGCATCAGAACCTGACCAAACTAATCGAGCATCCAGTGTCGGCTATTGTCGCGGCTGGTGGTACTGGTGAGATGTATTCGCTAACGCCGGCTGAATATGCGCGGGTGATTGAATTGACTGTCCATGCGATTGAAGGACGAATCCCCGTAATCGCCGGAGTTGGCTTCGGGCAACGTCTGGGGATCGAGATGGCACAAGCGGCGGAGCACGCAGGCGCTGATGGCATCCTGGCATTTCCCCCTTATTACCCACAGGCGGATGATGCCGGACTTTTTGAGTATTACCGCAGCATCGGAGCTTCGACAAAATTGGGTATGCTCGTTTATAGCCGCGACTGGGCCACGTTTACTCCGGCGATGGTCGAAAGACTGGCTGCTGCAATCCCTTCGCTGGTTGCCTGGAAGGATGGACAAGGAGACATTCGCCGTTTACAAGCGATCATGAACCGAGTTGGCGATCGTCTACATTGGGTCGGCGGCGCAGGCGACGATATGGTTGCAGCCTATTACAGCACTGGTATTCGCACATTTACTTCTAGCATTGCTACTGTCGCGCCTAAACTTTCTTTACATCTGCATGAGCTAGGCGTTATTGGCGATGGTGACTCACTGGCGGAACTTTTGGATCGATGTGTTATTCCGCTTTATGCAATGCGTTCACGTCGCAAAGGGTATGAAGTGTCGACGATGAAGACGCTGATGGACATGGTAGGAATGAATGGCGGTCCGGTTCGCCCTCCACTGGTGAATGTCACGCCGGAGGAGGAAGACGAATTGCGAATGATCCTTGCGGCGTGGGAGAAGTTTCTGACGTAGAGCTTAGGACTTTGATCTTGGTGCTTTGTACTTTGCCAGAATTACGAAGCACAAAGAAGAAAGTTACTAAGTATAAACACCAAGTTCAAAGCACAAAGTTCAAAGCTCAAAGTACAAATCACAAGTTCATGGCTGTCGTTCCTTTCGGTCTTATCGGTTGTGGTGATATTTCTCAGAAGCGAGTCGCGCCTGCACTACGCGATCTACAAAACTGTGAACTAGTGGCTGTTAGTCGTGCTCGCCCGGATTTGGCTGAATCTTTTGCGAAACAGTTTGGCGCGAAACGCTGGTTTGGTGATTGGCGAGACTTAATCCAAGATGATGAAATCCAGGCCGTTTACATCGCGACTCCGGTTTATCTTCACGCGGCACAGACTATAGCGGCTGCTGAGGCTGGTAAGCACGTTCTCTGTGAAAAACCCATGGGAATGAACTCGGCCGAGTGCAATCGCATGATTGATTCTTGCCATCAAAACCAAGTGACCCTGGGAGTTGCTTACTACCGTCATTTCTACCCTGTAGTGCAACGAATGAAGGCTTTAATTGCAGATAATGAGATCGGGGTCCCAGTGCTTGCGCAAGTGAATGCTTTTGAATGGTTCGAGCCTGATACTGCTCATCCACGCAGGTGGTTGTTAAAGAAAGAGCAATCAGGCGGTGGGCCCATGTTTGATTTTGGTTGTCATCGAATTGAAGTGTTGCAGGATCTCTTTGGTGAAGTCGAAGAAGTTAAGGCAGTTAGTGCAAATGGCTTTTTCAAGCGGGAAGTTGAAGATGTCTGTAACGCGACTCTTAAGTTTAAAAAAGGTACTTGCGCGAATGTTGCCGTTGCTCATTCAGCGCACGAACCGAGAGACACCTTCGATATATACGGCTCCAAAGGATCTTTGCATGTGTCAGTTTTAAATGAAGGAACGCTGCGAGTTATAACCGCATCGGGTGAGCGAACCGAAACGCATCCTCCGGCGGCAAATATTCATCAGCCGTTAATAGAAGACTTTGCGGCAGCGATTATTGAGGGTCGACAGCCGATCGTGACGGGCGCAATTGGGTGCGCCGTTGCAAGGATCGAAGATCGGATTAGTGAGCAAATAAATGTTAGTTGTCCGTAGTCCGTAGTCAGTTGTAAATAGGTCCTATAGGTCCTATAGGTCCAATTCATATGCCCAAATCTCCAGAACAGCTTCGTAGTCATCGGTGGTTCGGTGTTAACGATATGCGTTCGTTTGGTCATCGTTCCCGCACGAAACAGATGGGGTATGCGTTGGCTGACTTTCAGGGGAAGCCGGTTATCGCAATCATAAACACCTGGAGCGATCTCGCCACTTGTCACAGCCATTTCCGGACGCGAGCTGATGAAGTCAAACGGGGTGTCTGGCAGGCCGGCGGATTTCCCGTTGAATTGCCGGCGATGTCTGTCACTGAAACTTACATGAAGCCGAGCCCGATGATGTATCGCAATTTCCTCGCGATGGAGACCGAAGAATTGCTTCGCAGTCAACCTATCGACGGAGTTGTCTTAATGGGTGGCTGCGACAAAACGACGCCAGGTCTTCTGATGGGAGCGATCAGCATGAATTTGCCGGCAATCTATCTTCCAGCTGGCCCAATGTTGCGAGGAAACTGGAATGGGAAGGTGCTTGGTAGTGGAAGCGATGTCTGGAAATACTGGGCTGAGAAAAAAGCCGGCAATATCAGCGACTGTGAATGGTCGGAAATGGAAGATGGAATTGCGCGAAGTCCGGGACACTGCATGACAATGGGTACAGCCTCAACCATGACAGCCATCGCTGAAACTTTGGGCATGACAATGTCGGGTGCTTCCTCCATTCCAGCAGTAGATGCAAATCATTCCCGCATGGCTACACAGTGCGGACGACGTATTGTCGAAATGGTTTGGGAAGACCTAAAACCTCGCGACATCCTGACAGAAGAGTCGTTTACTAATGCGATTACCGCCGACATGGCGATCGGAGGATCCACAAACGCAATTATTCATCTTGTAGCACTGGCTGGTCGTGCAGGAATCCAACTCGATTTAAAGAAGTTTGACGACATCTCACATCGGACGCCAATGATTGCCAATCTCCGACCTTCCGGTGAGTATTTGATGGAAGACTTCTACTACGCGGGTGGTCTACGAGCATTGCTGAAACAACTCGGCGACATGCTCAACCTCGAATGTCTAACGGTGTCAGGGCAAACCCTTGGTAGTCAGATTGAAAACGCGAAGGTAACTAATGAGAAAGTAATTCGTTCACTCGACAATCCTGTTTCATCATCAGGCGGCACCGCTGTCCTTTACGGCAATCTGGCTCCTGATGGCGCAGTAATAAAGCCGACTGCTGCGGAACCTCATTTGTTGAAACATCGCGGACGTGCGGTTGTTTTCAAAGATTACAACGATCTCGCCTCACGAATAGATGACGAGAATCTTGATGTCGACGAGAACTCGGTTTTGGTCCTGCAAAATGCTGGACCATTGGGCGGCCCGGGGATGCCCGAGTGGGGAATGTTACCAATTCCCCAAAAGCTCCTGAAAAAGGGTGTTCGTGACATGGTGCGAATTTCTGACGCTCGTATGAGTGGCACAGCATACGGAGCGTGCGTGTTACATGTTTCGCCCGAATCGTTTATTGGTGGTCCATTAGCGCTTGTTCGAGATGGTGATCTGATAGACCTCGACGTGGCTGCGCGAAAGCTCGGGCTGCTTATCGATAAAGAAGAGTTTGACCAAAGACATGCAGCCTGGCGGCCTGCGGCGCCGCATTACGAGCGCGGCTTTGGTGCCTTGTATGCGGCACACGTCACGCAAGCTCACAAAGGTTGTGACTTTGATCTGCTTGAGGCTGGCGCTGAGACACCTGAACCTGAGATTCATTAGTATTTCAGATTTCAGATTGTAGATTTCAGATTGAATATGAGTCACGGGTAATAAGACCTTAAGATCCTGTGAACCAGTGACCAATCTGAAATTTGAAATTTGAAATCTGAAATATTTACTAAGGAGCTCTATGAAGAAACTGCTCGTCCTGTCGTTACTGCTGCTTTCCGCTGGGTCCATTTCAGCCAAACACAGAACGCTAGACATCTACTTCATCGACGTTGAAGGTGGAGCGGCTACGTTAATTGTCACACCGCTGGGAGAGTCGATGCTGATCGATTCTGGGTTTCCCGAGGAGCGGGACGCTCAAAGAATTCTCCATGTCGCGAAGGATATTGCGGGACTAAAGCAGATTGATCACTACATCACTACACATTGGCATCGCGATCACGTAGGGGGGATAACGCTCCTTGCAAAACTTTTCCCGGTGAAGAATTACTACGATCATGGTATTCCCGCGACGCCGGGCACTGACGTCAACCCGCAACAGCTCGAGGCTTATCGTCGTGTCAGTGAAGGCAAATCAACTGCCCTAAAAGCCGGCGATGAAATCAGGTTTCTTGCCGATCAATCGATGCCGAAGCTTCGTTTTCGGGTCTTGGCGTCAAATGCCTTGGTGGTGGGGGAACCTGCTGACGCACCACAAATGAAACCGTGTGGTGACAACTTCACTCCAATTGAAGACAAAACGGATAACGCTAATAGTCTGGGAATGATTTTGACTTACGGAGCGTTTCGCTTTTTCGACGGAGGAGACCTGACCTGGAACGTCGAAAATAAGCTGGTGTGTCCAAAAGATCTGATTGGTCCGGTTGACCTCTTTCAGGTCAATCATCATGGCGCGAGCAACAGCAACAATCCGGCCATGGTGCGCGCATTGAAGCCGCGCGTCGCTGTCATTGACAATGGCCCACGCAAAGGCGCTGACCCCAAAACATATGCGACCTTGAAGAATGTTCGTGAAATTGAAGCGGTCTACCAGCTTCACAAAAACGTTACCAGTAAGTGGAATGAAAATACTGCCTCAGCTTATATCGCGAACGATGATGAGAACTGTCAGGGAGAGTTCATCAAAGTGTCGGTGAATCCTTCGGGTCGCTCTTATCGAGTAGAAATCCCGAGTAAAAAGATCGGAACTAATTATCTAGTGAGATAACGAGGCTGTCTCTGCGTCTCTGCGAATTCTCTGCGCCTCTGCGGTGAAAAATGTGTTTCGAAGAGGGTTATTTAGTTATCACCGCAGAGGCGCAGAGAATTCGCAGAGACGCAGAGAAGAATCGATCTTCCGAAATAGCAAACCCGACAAGATGAACCATATCGGACACGCTGAGTTCGCAGAGACGCAATCAGAGATAGTTTCAAAGCCAACATGAAAATCCTATCGGTTGTTCTAATTCTTCTCATCATAAATCTCCCTCCACAAACTCAGTCAACCAGGAAGGACATCTACCATTCAGGCTGGATCGACTTGAACAAAAACGGTCGCATGGATGTCTATGAGAATCCAAAGATCGATATTGAAAGGCGCATCACCGATCTTCTCTCGCAAATGACACTTGAAGAGAAGACCTGCCAGACCGCGACGCTTTACGGTTACAACCGTGTGCTAAAGGACGAGCTGCCAACACCTGACTGGAAGAATCAAATCTGGAAAGATGGAATTGCCAATATCGATGAGCACCTAAACGGTTGGGGGCCTGGTTCCAAGAGTATTTATGCCACGGATATTGAAAAGCATGTTTGGGCCATGAATGAAACCCAACGTTTCTTTATTGAAGAAACGCGGCTTGGTATTCCCGCCGATTTCACAAATGAAGGATTGCGTGGTGTAGCAGCTCCTGTCGCCACGAGTTTTCCCTCTGAATCAGGACTCGGTCACACATGGGACACAGAGCTGATCCGTGAGGTAGGAAGAATTACCGCACAAGAGGCGCGCGCGTTGGGCTACACAAACATCTATGCGCCCACACTCGATGTGGCACGCGATCAGCGCTGGGGTCGTGTTGAGGACACTTATGGTGAAGATCCATTCCTGGCGTCACGACTGGGTGTGGAAATGGTAAAGGGGTTACAAGAGAACTACACCGTAGCCTCGACCGCGAAGCACTTTGCAGTTTACAGCGTTGGAAAAGGCGCGCGCGAAGGACAAGCTCGCACTGACCCCCAGGTATCACCACGAGAAGTTGAAAACATTCTGCTTCCGCCATTCATCGCTGCCATCAAAGAAGCTGGTGTTCTCGGTGTGATGAGCTCCTACAACGATTACGACAGTGTTCCTGTAACAGGTAGCGACTATTGGTTAACCGAGCGACTCCGTAAGCAGTTTGGTTTCCGAGGCTATGTTGTTTCGGATAGTGCTGCCGTTGAGTATCTCTACAACAAACACGCAGTAGCGGTGGACATGAAAGATGCTGTTCGCCAATCGATCATGGCCGGGTTAAATGTGAAGACAAACTTTACGCGACCCGAGGACTTCATTCTGCCATTGCGAGAGTTGGTGAAGGAAGGAAAGGTACCAATCAAAACGCTTGATGATCGCGTTCGCGATGTGTTGCGGGTGAAATTTACTGTTGGCTTATTCGATCATCCGTATCTCGAAGACGCAAACAAAGCAAAGACCATCGTAAACTCGCCCGACCATCAGGCAGTTGCTCTACGTGCGGCACGTGAGAGCCTTGTGCTGTTGAAGAACGACAGGAACGTGCTCCCGCTTAGCAAACAGATCAAGAGCATTGCAGTGATTGGTCCTAATGCCGACGATCAAAGTCTGACGAATTATCGTTACGGACCTTCGGCGGTGCAGAGCGTTACGGTCAGGCAGGGCATTCAGAATTTGTTGGGGTCGTCAGTAAAGGTGAACTACGCGAAAGGCTGTGAAATTATTAATGAACATTGGCCTGAAACTGAAGTTCTGCCGGAACCTCTAACTCCGGACGAACAACGCCAAATTGATGTTGCAGTGGAAGCGGCCAAAAACTCCGAAGTCTCGATCGTTGTTCTTGGAGACTCCAGTAAGACAGTTGGCGAGAGTGCGAGTAGGACAAGTTTGGATTTGCCTGGCAGGCAATTAGAACTTGTGCAAGCTGTTTATGCTGTGGGCAAGCCAGTCATCGTAGTTCTGCTCAATGGGCGACCAATGAGCATCAACTGGGTAAACAAGTATGTACCGGGGATCATCGAGGGCTGGTTTCCAGGTGCGCACGGAGGCACAGCGATCGCTGAAGTCTTATTTGGTGATTACAACCCTGGCGGAAAGTTAACAATGACCTTTCCTAAGACAGCTGGTCAGATTCCCTTCAATTTTCCGACAAAGCCGAATGCTCAATGGGAAGGCGAGAAGACTCGAGTAAGCGGTGCGCTCTACTATTTTGGTCACGGCCTTAGCTACACGACATTTAAGTACAGCAACCTCAAGATCACCCCGTCAAGTCAAGAGATAGATGGTGAAATTTCTGTATCTCTTGATGTAGAGAACACCGGCACGCGCGAAGGAGTTGAGATCGTTCAACTCTATACTCACGATCTGGTTAGTACTGTGACGACGTACGAAAAGAATTTGCGCGGGTTTAGGCGAGTCAATCTAAAACCAGGGGAACGGAAGAGCGTCACATTCAAGCTGACCCCAGCTGATTTGAGTTTGTGGGATCGAAACATGAAGTTTGTTGTTGAGCCTGGAAAGTTTCGCGT
>JBKPQV010000218.1:0-7721 GCA_046734235.1 Acidobacteriota bacterium | reverse complement strand
AAAAAATCGTCAGCAACCCAGGTAAGTGACAAACCTCAACCGTTCGACGTTAAGTGAACTGCGAAAAACGGCCACTGATAACACGGATGACACTGATTGGTATTGAAAATCTGCGAACAGTCCAAAGCTGATCTCAGATCGCAAATTTGAGATCTCACAGTGACGCCTGGAGATCTAGCAAGAGTGGATTGAACTGCCGAACTTTGAGATCTCAAATTTGCGATCTGAGATCCCATTTCACTGATTGATATGCGCCAAAAAAGAAAAGGCAGCAAACGTCGTTTACGTCTGCTGCCCTTTTTTCAGCCGTGCTGAAAGTCTTTAGTTGCTAGCGCGTCTAACTGCTCCCAATCCATCCATCGGATAGAATTGATTAGTGCTACCCGGCTTGTAATAGAAACTTCCCTGCATCTTCCAATTTCCCAGGTTGAACCGGCGCTGTGCGCCACAGTTCAAACAAACTCGATAGGCATGACCCTGGTGCGAAAATGGTCTGCTCAATTCCATATGCCAGCAACCAAAAACCCGCGCCATCCAATCTCCAATTTTCTCGGCCACGGACGACGCACCCATTTGACCGACAGTTGGTGTCGCGATTGTTAATTGGCCAGCTTGCATGACTTTCACCTCTCTCCAGTTGTTCGTAAAATTGCTTCACTCACTAACGCGTGAAAACAACTAAAAGTGGGCCACCCTACAAGGAAAATCCACAGAAGTGGCTGAAACCCCTGAAGTTAAGAACCCTAACCACCAAGCCACGAAGACACAAAGACACGAATTTCAAATCGCGGCGAGATTCGTGTCTTTGTGTCTTCGTGGCTTAGTGGTTAGGATTTTTATATAAGTTTCCGACACAAAACCGCAAAAATCCCTTCCATTTTTTCGTTCGATTATTCCAACGCTCAATTCTGTCTTATACTTACGTCGTTTTTTAGTTTCCCTTAATGAGCGAGAGCACAGGAGACCCCCGCTTGCAGCAGCATCCCACGGAGAGCGTTACCCGGCTACTTATTGAACTTTCTAATGGCGATCGGGGTGCGGTTGATCTTTTACTACCCGTCATCTACGATGAACTTCGAAAACTTGCAGCGAATTACCTCCGGCGTGAACGTCCCGATCACACCCTGCAACCAACAGCGCTCGTGCACGAAGCGTATTTGCGGCTCGTTGATCAAACGCGGGTTAACTGGCAAAACCGGGCGCACTTCTTTGGAGTAGCTGCGCAAATCATGCGTCGTCTCCTCGTAGACCACGCACGTAAGCACAACGCTGAAAAACGCGGCCAGGACTTTCAAAAGCTCTCCCTGGACGAAAACATTGATCGGGCGGTTGAGCGCAGTAGTGAGTTAATTGCACTCGATGATGCTCTCAAGGCGCTCGCCGAGTTTGACGAGCAAAAAGCACGCATGGTTGAACTTCGCTACTTCGGGGGCCTCTCCATCGAAGAGACAGCTGACGTTCTCGGCGTTACCCCCACGACGATAAAACGTCATTGGCGTTTTGCAAAAGCTTGGCTCCACGGCGAAATGCAAAAAAAATAATTTTTCGAAATCCTAATTTTTAGCCGTAACGGATAGTAGACAAACCTATCATCCACTCAGGCAAGTATCAGCAGTGCAACTGAAACAATAGTTTTCCCTACTAAGTGAGTTACCAAGTCACCTCTGCTTTACGATGACTCCCGAACGCTGGCGAAAAGTCGAAGACATTTTTCAAAACGCCCTGGATCTCTCACCGGAGGAACGCTCGAAGTACGTCATAGAGACCTGCGGCAACGATGAATCTCTGCGTCGAGATGTACAACTGTTACTGTCACAGCACGACAGCGCTGGGGAACTGCTGGATCAGCCACTATACGCCAATACTGAATTGGGTATGCTCGAATCGTTTATCGAGGAAAAGGACCCAATGATTGGCAGACGCCTGGGTGCTTATCGAATCGAGCGAGAAATCGGTCGCGGGGGCATGGGTGCTGTTTATGAAGCTGTTAGAGTAGACAACGAATTCAACAAACGAGCTGCAATAAAATTAGTAAAACGTGGGATGGATACCGACTTCATCCTGCGTCGCTTTCGCAAGGAGCGACAGATCCTCGCCGCCCTGGATCATCCACACATCGCTGGCTTGCTTGATGGAGGCACAACTGAAGATGGACTTCCCTACTTTGTTATGGAATTCATCGAAGGGCAGCCACTCTACTCATATTGCGATAGCCAACAACTCTCAATCATCGAACGCCTTAAGCTCTTTCGGCCGATTTGCGATGCTGTTCATTACGCACACCAGAAGCAGGTAGTACACCGCGACATTAAGCCGTCAAACGTCCTGGTTACGTCCCAGGGAGTTCCAAAGCTGCTCGACTTTGGTATTGCGAAACTATTGAATCCGCTGATTGCCGGCGATATCACTCACGACCCGACTGCCACCGCAATGAGGCTTATGACGCCCGAGTACGCCTCACCTGAACAAGTACAAGGCGCCCCCACAAATCCGACAACCGACGTCTATTCTCTCGGCGTATTACTCTACGAATTATTAACGGGTCATCGACCTTACCGGTTGGTCAATCGTGCGCCTCATGAGATTGCGCGAGTTATTTGTGAAGAGTCGCCTGCGCCCCCGAGCATCATCATCACTCGAGCCGAAGATCTATTGCCAAGCCTAAGCACGGGCGGGGGTGAATCAAGTACGCTCAAAAGGCTGTATATGACTCGCGGTGCTACCGTCGAATCACTCAGAAAAGCATTATCGGGAGACCTCGACAGTATCGTGATGCAAGCGCTGCGCAAAGAACCGGAATGGCGCTATCAAACCGCTGCCGATCTCCGCGACGATATCACCAGGTATCTCGAAGGCAGACCTGTTTCTGATCTACCTGATCCGCCACGATTGACGCTCGGCGTAAAGCACGAACCGCTTTCGAATGAAAACTCGCTTGCAGTGTTACCTCTAAAACTTCTTGACCTCAATCAACTCGACTCCAGTCCAGATTTTCTGGGTACCGGTTTAGCAGATGCGTTGATTACCCGATTGAGTGCGGTGCGAAATTTTGCGGTTCGACCAACGAGTAGCGTCCTCCGTTACGGTCCAGATTCAGACCCTTTGCGAGCCGGACGTGAACTCGGTGTCACATTTGTCCTCGATGGTCGCATTAGAAAATCAGCCGATCGCATCAGAGTTACGATTCAACTTCTAAACGTAAGTGACGAAACTACGGCCTGGGCCGGCCAATTCGATGAGCAATTCACCGACGTACTCACCCTTGAAGATACGATTTCGTCGCACGTCGCAGAAGCAATCGTTCCTCACTTAACCGTTGATGAGCGCTTGCGTCTCGCTAAGCGCGGCACGAACAACCCTCAGGCGCACGAGGCCTATCTACGTGGCCGTTTTTACTGGAACACATTTACCGAAGAGGGATTTGCGCGCGCGATCGTTTGCTATCAACAAGCTATTGCGCTCGATCCGAATTATGCGCTTGCACATGCAGGTGTAGCTGCGTATCACAATTGGCTCGGCGTCTTCAGTGTGATGCCATTTGGCGAATGCGCTGCAGCGGCATATGAAGCTGCTTCAACTGCTGTCGAGATCGATCCAACGCTGGCAGAAGGGCACGGCGCATTGGGACAGGCGATCCTCTGTCGAGATTTTGCCTGGGCCAGTGCCGAGCATGAATTAGTACGAGCAATCGAACTCGATCCTAACTACGCGCCCGCCCGTATCTGGTATTCATTGCAACTGGCAATGGAGGGAAGGTTCAGCGAGTCACTCCGCGAAGCGCATACGGCCCGGGATCTGGATCCCATGGCGATCATTTCGCGATTTAGTGTGGTTTGGTGTTCTTATCACGCTAGACGATTCGACGAAGGCTACCGTTTAGCACGAGCAACACTGGACAGCGAGCCGAACAATCTGATGATGCTTTACGCATTGAGTTTTTGTGCAAACGGTTTGGGTCGACATCATGAAGCTATCGAAGCCGCCACGAAGACTGTTGAATTAATGGGTAAAGCCTCGCACACGCTGGGGCGACTCGGTGGGGCCTATGCAGCAGCGGGCAATGTGAAAGAAGCAGATGCTGTTTTGCTCGAAATGGAGCAATTGGCAACAAGACGTCATGTTTCGCCTTATCACGTCGCGCTTGTAAATGGAGCTCTTGGTAGAGTCGAAGCAACACTCGATCTATTGGAACGGGCTTACGAAACTAACGATGCAAAGATATTGTGGTTAGCCGTCGATCCTGAGCTCGATATTCTTCACGGTCATCCGCGCTTTAATGACCTGCTGCGCAAGCTTGATCACCGGCTCGCTGCGTTGCCTGTAATCTCAACCCAACTGCAACCTGACCAGGAATCAATTGCCGTTTTGCCTCTCCGAGTACTGAGCCCCGCAGGTGAAAATACTGGCGATGAGTATCTGGGCCTTGGGTTGACTGATGCGATCATAACTCGCCTCAGTAATGTTCAACGCCTGGTTGTTAGACCAACAAGTAGTGTGCTTCGTTACCACAACTCAGCTGTAGATCCGCTCATTGCTGGTCGTGATCTGGGTATAGATTATGTGGTTGATGGAACACTACGACGCGTTGGCAATCGAATCCGTGTCACTGCTCAACTTCTAAGTGTCAGTGAAGGTGTCACCCGCTGGGCCGAACACTTCGACGAAGATTCAACGGATGTTCTGCAGATTGAAGACTCAATTTCAGAACGCATTGCGACAGCGTTGTTACCGCAACTAACCGGGGATGAACAACGCCAGTTGTCAAAACGCGGCACCGATAGCTCCGAAGCGTTCGAAGCATATCTGCGCGGACGTTACTATTGGAACTCCTACACCGAGACTGGGTTTGCGAAGGCGCTCGATTGCTACAAGCACGCTATCGAACTGGATCCAAACTACGCGCTCGCTTACACAGGAATTGCGGATTACTACAATTGGCTCGGTGTGTTTGGCATCAGGTCCTTCGCTGAATGCTCGGCAGCCGCAAAACAAGCAGCTAGTAAAGCGGTAGAGTTGGATTCAACTTCCGCTGAAGCGTTTAGCGCGCTGGGATTTGCAACAGCTTGTCATGACTTTGACTGGGCCGTAGCCGAAGCTCACCATCGCCGTGCTATTGAGGTCAATCCAAACTACGCAACCGCACATCACTGGTATGGCTTTCACCTCTTGATGGAAGGGCGTTTTGATGAGTCCCTGCATCAAATGCTTCAGGCTCGTCAGCTTGATCCGTTATCGCCAAGCATCATGCAGGCGCTTGGCTGGTGTTACTACCAGATGCGCAGGTTTGATGAGTCGATTGCTACCTATAAGAGCATGCTTGAAGGCGTACCCGAATTCTCTTATGGATTGATCACTTACTCCTGGACATTGAGACATACAGGTCCAGCTGAGGAGGCTGTAGCCAACGCCGAGAAAGCGTTGGAGTTTTCCAGCGGCGGTCAGATGTTTGTTGGAGCGCTCGGCGCCGCTTATGCCGCAGCTGGCCGGAAGAACGATGCGGAAGCGGTCCTGGAGCGCCTGGACCAGATGCAGGCCCATGGTTACGTTTCTCCTTATCATCTCGCATTAATCTATGTTCACCTGGGAAATCGCGAAGAGGCCATTGCCCAATTACAAAAGGCAGCCACACTTAGGGACGCATGGCTAGTTTGGATGGGCGTCGAACCCCAACTTGATACGTTGCGTGGCGAACCGGCTTTTGAAAAGTTG
The DNA here is from genome assembly GCA_046734235.1 of Acidobacteriota bacterium. GTDB lineage: Bacteria > Acidobacteriota > Blastocatellia > Pyrinomonadales > Pyrinomonadaceae > PSRF01. The sequence goes on along the minus strand of JBKPQV010000218.1, from coordinate 2,012 downwards.
TTAAAAGAGACCAGAAACCCCGTTATCAATCGGAAGCTTTTCCGCACAAGAAGCGTTGTTTCAGGAAGCCGCCGCAAACGACAGGAACAGCTTGAGCCCGTAACTTCACCGATTTCCAGCCCGGCACCTGACACTCGATCGGGTGAAAATGAAGAAGCGCGTCAACTCTATACTGCTGGACGTTACTATTCGACACGTCGTTCCGCAGAGGGACTCCGTCAAGCCATCGAACGACTTGAACGTGCTGTTGAGTTGGATCCGGAATTCGCGATTGCTTATTCGGAGCTTGCGGATTGTTACGCTTTACTCAACTGGTATGTAGAGCCACCGCCTGAAGGAGCATGGGAACAAGCCAAGCGATTCGCGCTGCGAGCAGTTGAAAGCGATCCTAATCTAGCTGAAGCACATGCATCACTCGGATTTGTGAGACTGCATTTTGACCGCGATTGGCCTGAAGCTGAACGCGAACTGCGTACTGCGATCCTGTTAAGGCCAAGTAATCAGGTGGCCCATCGGTGGTATGCCTACAGCCTTTCAGCGATGGGCCGGCACGATGAAGCTTATTCCGAGATCGAGAAAGCTCGACAAATATCACCGCAGTCGCCTGTCATAGCTACAGCGGTCGCGAATGTGCTCTTTCTTGCAGGTAAATTTGATGAATCGATTGCGCAATGCCGGAAAGCACTGGAACTTGATCCCGGCTCCATTGCGGCACATACCGTTTTACGTTGGGCGTTCGAACGAAAGGGCATGCACAACGAGGCCCTTGCGACCTACGAACAGGAAAGAAGTTTTGCCGGCGACACACCCACAACCCAGGCAAAACGCGCACACGTCCTGGCAGCAACCGGAAAGGTTGATGAAGCTTCTGACATCCTGGAAGAGCTGCTAACCAGACGAAATGAAACCTGGGTTACTGCTTATGAGATTGCAATAATTTATTGCCTGATTGGAGATCACGACAATTCATTCAAGTGGTTGATCCAGGCCGAGCGTGAACATGCAGTAGGCTTTACCTTTGTTAGGGTCGATCCTCACCTTGAGAATCTGCGGTCCGATCCGCGCTTCCTCGAACTGATCCGCGAGACTGAGAAGACGATCCCTTAATGAACGCCGATTGGGAGAGCGGACGAGGGGAGACAGGGCGAAACAAGGGGCAGTAGCCCGACCGTCAGGGAGGGCTAGCTTAACCAACACAAGCCCTCCTTCACAGTCGGGACTGCCCCGAGAGCCCAATAGTTTTTTTCGCTTTCATTCCCGATGCAAACTGAACTTACTAAAATCTTTCCAAGTGCCATCCTTCTGTTTGATCGCATCGACCATTTCAAGCGCCTTACCGCCATCAATAATGTGATAGATAGATTTTCCTTCGATCTTGTCAGGTATTCCCCAGAGAGCGGTAAGTGAATCTCCATCCAGCGTCGCCTTTATTGGATATTGATTGTTTTGTGTGTCGAACCAGTATCCTTCGTACAACCCGTTACCTTTGTTCTGATAATACCCGTGCGCTGAGAATGAGTTTTCAGCACCGTTGCTGTCTCTGTACACATAGTTCAGATTGAGCCGAGTGTATTTGTCCTCCAAAACCGACTCCCAGCGCGCTTGCACTCGAGCAGCTGAACCAAAGGCCGTTCCCTTTCCAATCCAGGTTCCCAACAAACGACTGAAAAAAGGATCGTCGCGCGGCTCTGGAAAGGTTAGCGGAGCAATGAGTAACAAAAGTAAGGCAAAAGCTTTCATAATTACCTCGAGCTAAATGACAGTTTGTCGGTCGCTTTGCTTCTGAGCTATATATAGCAGGACAGGGGAGCCAATAGAATCTTTTTTCCAGCTCCATAAGCTTCAAAAGTTCGTAATCTTCCAGACAATTAGAGAGGAATATACTTCATGGCTGCTTCCATCGAACTCGAAAGACGTCTGCGCTGGGCCGATTCAGATGCGGCGGGACGTCTGCATTTTCCGCGTATCTTCGAGATAGTGGAGGAAGCTGAAAGTGAATTGGTCCGCAGGAT